>CAIMMJ010000047.1 GCA_903842515.1 uncultured Bacteroidota bacterium
AATTCCAATTGGAATTTTGTTTCAATAACAAACACAACAAGAAACAGCAACAATAAAATTTTATCAGAAATTTCAACACCGCCCTCCTACAAAACAGAATATACTTATGATGCTAATGGAAATATTTTAACTAAAATTTCTAGTAATTGGACCGGTTCGTTATATCAAATTAATAATTCCGATTCATATACCTATTATCCAAACAATACTATTTTAACATCAACAACAAGTTACTACCAAAATGGTGAAATAAATTCCATTCAAAAAGATTCTATTATTTATAATGCTTCTAATCTTCCGCTAACAAATTTTAGAAAAAATACTTTTTTCTCTGGCGGAACAGCTTCTAGCGCTTTATCAAAAATTAGCAACACTTATAGTAGTGATAACCTGCTAATGTCACTTACTCAAAACTTTGACTTAAATAGTTCTACCTACCTAAATTCATTTAAAGTTGAAAATACTTTTAATGGTAGCAATCTAATTTCCTCTTTAACGCAATCTTGGATTTCTATTGATAATTCATGGCAAAATAATTCAAGAATAACCAAATCATACCAAGGCAGTAATATAGTTTTAGAAATTTTTGAATATTGGGACTTTTCTAATTCAATTTGGATGAATGTAAGTAGAGTTGAAAATTCCTATTCTCAGTTTAATAATGTTCTAATCAACACCAATTATCAGTATGTTAATCAAGCTTGGCAACCCAGCTATTCTCAGCACAACTATTACGAATTATTTACCCCAAACAATATTGATGAAACAAAATTCAATTCTTTTTCAATTTATCCAAATCCATCTAAAAATTCAATAACAATATACGGTAGTAATCTTACGGGAATTTCTCAACTAAATGTTTTTGATATTACAGGAAAAAATGTTTTTACTTTACAATTAAGTAATAATGATCAACCGGTAACTGTTCCAATAAATCAATTGTCAAAAGGCATTTACATTGTAAGCATTGTAAACAATGGTCAAACAAGGTTTAGTAAGCTTATAAAAGAGTAATTTACTTTATCACACTAATTAAGGCAATACATTTTATGTTTCGCCTTTTTTTTAATTTTTATAACACATCGAAAAAGTAAACATCAAATTATCTTTTTTTAGAGCATTTAGCTCTCCAAAAATATTTTGTGAGTTGTAGAGTTTTTTTGCTTCCAATCTAATGAAGAAATTTTCTTTTAATTTATAATCAGCATTAACCGAAACTCCATTCAAGTTTACTTGTGTTTGGCTTGGCAGCAATGGAAAAATTACTACATTATTTTTATCGGTGTAGTTTTCAAAACGTAATGCAAAATTTAAATTAGACCTTGGTTTAAAGGCAACAACAATTTGAGGCGAAAACCAATGTTCAATTGTTTTGGTGAATGCATTTTCTTGTATGCCATAATCTAGGCCAGCAACAAACTCAAACTTGTTAAAAAGTTGTTTTTTAAAATACAGATTATTAAAAAATCGGTAAAACAAAAAACCTGCATTTTTGCCTTGCACTAAAATGTTGCTTAAATTTATAACACTAGTTTTAGAAAAACTATACGAAAGTTGAATACCAGCAGCTGGCTCAAATTCAAAATTTATGGGATAAATTTTTTGCCATCCGTTTAAAAGTAGAAATGCAAAATATAATTTTTGATTGGTGCTTGTATAGGATGCTCTAATTCCGGTTTCAAAATAAGGACTGTTTTCTGCTGCAATGCTTCTGGTTAAAGTTAAGTTATCTGCTCCAATGGCACTCTCAAACCCAATGTGCGAAGGAAGCACTCCTGCATCTAACCAAATGTTTTTTCTCTCTGATATTTTTAATCCTGCATTTGCTTCAAAAATGTTTTTTACAAATCCTCTTTCATTAGAAAGATTTGCATTGGCGTAAGTTCCAAACATTGGGCTAAAACAAAAACGCCAATACTTTTTTTCAAGATTTAGTTTTACAAAAAAAATATTTGTAGAAAAAGTTCTGGTAGAAGTGTGGTTGTATAAAAAATTAGACCTGTTGTATATTTTATTATCTCTTACATCTACTGCATAATATGCTTCGGCATACACACTAGTATTTATTTTTCTGCTAGTATTTGAGCTGTCAACAGTGGTTTGGGCAACTGCAATTTTAGAAGCAAAAAAATAACAAATAAATAAGGATAAAAATAATTGTATTTTTTTCCCCTGTTTATTCAACTCAAAAAATTAATTAGTTACCTGTTTTTGCTACTTCAACATGGTCAGAAAAAAACTTTCTAGATTTAACGTTGTAATGATTTCCTTTGGCCATTACATGAATAATTAAATGCTCAATAGAAAGTGGAGCACCATGCTCTACATCTGCAATGTTAGAATGCTTAATTTCATGACCATCAAATAATATAATTAATCCACTTCCTATCGCTTCAAGTTTATTGCCTTCGGTTACCAAAACTCCGGTGTCTTCGCCCAATCCAATTCCTATGCAACCTGGATTTCCTGCTACAGCTTCGGCCAATCTTCCAAATCTTCCTCTGGTTACAAAATGAGAATCAATAATTACATTATTCATAAAGGCCAATCCTGTTGTAATTTTAACTTCGCCTTTCATCAATGCCACTGATGAGCTTCCTTGATAAATCATGGTGCTGCTCATAGCCATTGCACCTGCACTTGTTCCGGCAATTACAAAGGATTCGTTTTCGTACCTTTCATGAAGAATTTCTAAAAATTTTGTTCCTCCAAAAATCATTGAAAGTCTCATTTGATTGCCACCTGTAAACATTACTCCATCGCAATTTTTTATTCGTTCTAAAAATTCAGGAGTATCAGATTCTTCTCTCTTTTTTATATGCAGCACACCTACATTTAAGCAGCCCAATTTAGCAAATGCATCTAAATAGTTTTGACCTACTTCTTCGGGTATAGAAGAAGCAGTGGTTATTACCTCAACTCTGGATTCAATGCCTTTCATTTCTTTCAGGAATCTTTTTAAAATTCCAAACTCAAAAAAATTAAGGTGGTCTTTTTGTGTAAATTTTGGTTCAATGGCAGTTCCTTTGTCTTCGTTTCCGCCTATGGAAATAAGTATTCCTTTTGGTATCATTAAAATCGTTTTATTTTAGTTTCCCCCCGATATTTAGTTTCCAAATATAGGTAAGTTAACAATCAGGCAAAATAAAACCTTTAAAAACTTACTAAGTGGCTACATTTTACAAAAAAGACAGGAAAATTTACTCAATAATTTGATAATTAACAAAAAGAGTTTACTTTTGCAGTCCTTTTTAAAAATTTAAACAAAAAGAACATGTTAAAAAATTATGAAACCGTTTTCATTTTGACTCCCGTTTTGTCTGATGATCAGGCAAAGGAAACGGTAAACAGGTACAAAGATTACCTTAAGCAAAATGAGGTGCAATTGTTGCACGAAGAAAATTGGGGCCTTAAAAAATTGGCTTATCCTATCAACAAAAAATCTTCTGGATTTTATGTTTTATTTCAATACCAAGCACCGGGAACATTTGTTGCCGATTTGGAATTGGCAATGAAAAGAGACGAAAGAATGCTTCGTTTCTTAACTGTTTCCTTAGACAAATATGCTTTGGAATACGCCGATAGAAGAAGAAATAAAAGATCAGAAAAGAAAGAAGTAACCGCTTAATCTCATTAAATCATGGCAAAAGCATCAGAAATTAGATATTTAAATCCTCCTACTGTAGAGGTTGCAAATAAAAAATACTGCCGTTTCAAAAAGGCTGGTATTAAATATATCGATTACAAAGACGCAAACTATTTATTAAAGTTTGTAAACGAACAAGGTAAATTATTGCCTCGTCGTTTAACCGGAACTTCTTTGAAGTATCAAAGAAAAGTGGCTACTGCAGTTAAAAGAGCTCGTCACTTAGCACTTATGCCTTATGTAGGCGATATGCTTAAATAATTTTTAATACAAAATCATCATGGAAATAATATTAAAACAAGACGTTAAACACGTTGGTTCAAAAGACGATTTAGTGAAAGTAAAAAACGGCTTTGGCTCTAATTATCTTTTACCAAAAGGGTTTGCTATTTTAGCAACAGAATCTGCTAAAAAACAACTGGACGAAACAAAAAAACAAAGAGCTCACAAAGAAGAAAAAATAAGAGTTGCAGCCGAAGGCCAAGCAAAATGGTTTGAAGATAAGGTTATTCAAGTGGCAACAAAAGCGGGCGAAAACGGAAAAATATTTGGTTCTGTTACTCCAATTCAGTTGGCAGAAGCCATCAAAAAAATGGGTATGGAAATAGATAGAAAATCTATTTTGATGGACGACGACCACGTTAAAGCACTTGGAACATATACTGCAAAAATTAAATTATACAAAGATGTTGTGGTTCCTTTAAACTTTGAAGTTGTTTCGGAATAATAATTTTTTAGAATAATAATAAAGAAGAAAAA
>CAIMMJ010000048.1 GCA_903842515.1 uncultured Bacteroidota bacterium
AAAAAGATTTTAATTCCAATACTTTTATTTGCTACATTATTTTCAGAGGAAATATGTGCACAAGAAAATAAAACTGACTTTAGACAAAAACTTATTTTTGGCTTAAGAGCTGGCGTAAATTATTCTAAAGTTTACGATGCCAAAGGAGATAACTTTGTTGCCGATCCAAAATGGGGTTTTGCAGGAGGAGCATTTGTTTCTATTCCTATTGGAACATATTTAGGAATTCAGCCCGAAGTTATGTTTTCGCAAAAAGGATTTAAAGCAACAGGACATGTAATTGGCCTTCCTTACACGCTTACTAGAACAACAACGTTTATTGATGTGCCATTATTTTTATGTGTAAAAGCAAGTGAATTTGTAACTGTTTTAGCTGGCCCTCAGTTTTCATATTTAGTTAAACAGGTGGATGCTTTTGGAAACGGAACAGCAACCATTGAGCAAGAACAAAATTTTGAACAACAAGATATAAGAAAGAATCTTTTTGGTTTGTCTGTTGGTGCAAACATAAATTTAAAACATTTTGTTATTTCTGGCAGATCTGCTTGGGACGTTTCAAAGAATAATGCCGATGGTTCGTCATCCACACCCCGTTATAAAAATTTTAACTACCAGATTACTTTAGGCTATAGATTTTTTACAGAAAACATTCAATAACTAAACCAGTTAAAATATTATTTTCGGCTTTAATAGTTTAAAAAGGTAAAATGAAACTTAGTTTAAACAAACCAAAGGTATTTTGACATGGAAGAGCTTTTATTGTTTATTTTTGTAATACACTAACCAATAAACTTAGGAACTATGAAAACTTACTACACAATTTTATTGCTGACATTATTTTTTTGTCTTTCAACAAAGCCTGCAAATTCTCAGCAAAGTAATTTTACAAACACCTCTAATGCTTCTCATAATTCATTCCCGGAAATAAGAAAAAAAATAACAGATTTCTACAAATTAAATAAAGGTGTGGTTCAAAACTCTTCTAATTCCCAAGCAGAGAGAGTAATTGCTTTTGCATCCATAGCATACAATTCAAATGGTCAATTTCAATCCATTGATTCTATAAAAGTTCATTACAACTCTCCTAATATTGGATGGCTTTTGTCTTCAGATGGCAATGATGAAATATTTGGAATTGACACAGCTTATGGATTTTCTTATTTTATGGGAAATCTTATAAAATTATCTAGATATGTGTTACAATACAATTCCGATGGATATTATATTACTCAAAGAGAAGATACGCTTGCCAATTCCAATTGGAATTTAGTTTCAATAACAAACACAACAAGAAACAGCAACAATAAAATTTTATCAGAAATTTCAACACCGCCCTCCTACAAAACAGAATATACTTATGATGCTAATGGAAATATTTTAACCAAAATTTCAAGTAATTGGACCGGTTCGCAATATCAAATTAATAATTCCGATTCATATACCTATTATCCAAACAATACTGTTTTAACGTCAACAACAAGTTACTACCAAAATGGTGAAATAAATTCCATTC
>CAIMMJ010000049.1 GCA_903842515.1 uncultured Bacteroidota bacterium
TTTGAATTTTATTTTTGAGTCAGTGGATTTAATGTCGTTAAATTCTACTCTTAAATTAGACGTATCTGCATTGGTTCTTCTATAACTTTCGTTTAATATTTCTAATTGTCTTATTACAATCGATTCGTCTAAATTTTGTTCAGGTGCGTTATAAAGCACATGAAAAACAACCGGAATCTCAAAAATTTCGCTCTCGTTTAACCCTCTGTTCAAACTTTTGGCCTCATTAAAACTTTGATCAACCAACTCTTTGTATCCAGGATACTTTTGAGTGTAAAAATTAATAATTTCATTGCTCATGCAACGTTTTTCAAAATTTAAATTTTGTCCAAATAATATTGTAGGAACAAACAATAAAAGAGTAAGTGTTTTTTTCATAAAAATTGTTTGAGTCAAATTTATAGAATATTTAAATGTAACAAAATTATTCCAGCATAAATTTTCTAAGCATCATTAGAGCATTTAGCGAGGCACGTTCTATCACCCTTTCTCTGTTATCTCCTAACTGAAATTTTCTGCTAATTACTTTTTCTTTGCTAGCAATGGCAATCCAAACACTGCCTACCGGATTTTCAACAGTGCCTCCATCCGGTCCTGCATAACCTGTTGTTGCTATTGCATAATCAGAGTTTAATTTTTCCCGCACTCCATTAGCCATCTGCTTTGCAACAATTTCGCTTACTTCCGAAAAATTTGCAATATCCGTATTATCCACTCCTAAACTATTTATTTTAACTTGGTTGGTATACGAAATTATTGCACCATTAAAATAATTGCTGGCACCCGAAACTTTTGTAATTAAATGAGAAATATATCCTCCTGTGCAACTTTCTGCAACAGCAAGTTTTTTATTTTGAATTTTTAAAATGTCCAAAACAACTTTTTCTAAGGTTTGACTGTCGTATCCAAACACAACATTCTCTATCAAAGGAAAAAGTTTTTCCTCTTGAATTTTTAATTCTTTGGATAATAAATTTTTGTCTTTTCCAATTGCACTGAGCCTTAATCTAACTCCTCCAACAGATGGTAAATATGCAAGTTTAATGTGTGTTGGCAATTGATTTTCCCAATCTTTTATCCTTTCTGCAATGTAAGATTCTCCCAAACCTTGCGTAAGAATTGTTCTGTGAATTATTGTGGGCGTTTTGTATTTTTCTTTCAATAATGGAATAACACTTTTTTCCATTAGTGCTTTCATTTCGTATGGAACTCCCGGCATAGAAACAAATAATTTATTTTCTTTTTCTATTCCTAACCCAGGAGCAGTTCCGTTATCGTTAATCATTACAATGCAATCTTTTAAAACCATAGCTTGGCCTACTTGCACTGCGTTTATCTCTCTACCAAATTTAGAAAATAAATTTTTTATACAGTTCAAAACATCTTCATTCAATACAAGTTCTTTGTTAAAATATTCCGACAGCGTTTTTTTTGTGATATCATCTTTTGTTGGGCCTAAGCCTCCAGTTATTAGCACTATATCAACTCGTGATTCAGCCTCTTTTAGCGAATTTAAAATATGTATTCTGTCGTCAGTTACAGATGTGATTTGTTTTACCTTTATTCCAATTTTATTTAACTCCTGAGCCATCCAAGCAGAATTTGTATCTACTATTTGCCCAATTAATATTTCATCGCCAATTGTAATTATCTCGCACAGAATTTCCATAAGTTTTTTTTGGCAAAATTATTGTAACTTGTTAATAAACTAATTATAAAATGAAAAATTATTTATTATTTACCACTGTTCTTATGGCAGCACCCATGTTCAGCAAAATAGAATCTTTTCAAAATAATGCTCAAATAGGCGATGTAAATCTGCATAATGTAATAAATACCGGAAACACAATTTTAAACGGTGGTGGTGTTAAAGTTACAAACGACGAAGTAGTAAAAGGATTAAAGGAAGCCTTAAATGTTGGAATAAATAAGTCGGTGGATAAAGCTTCTGCGGTAAACGGATTTTTTAAGAATCCTGCTATTTTTATTCCATTTCCTAAAGATGTAGAAAAAGTAAAAACTACCTTAAGTTCAGTAGGAATGAAACCGCAGGTAGATAAATTTGTGGAGACTTTAAATAGAGCCGCAGAAATTGCAGCAAA
>CAIMMJ010000050.1 GCA_903842515.1 uncultured Bacteroidota bacterium
GGAAAGCAACTTTTTATGAATGGAGGGGCCCAATCTGTGGTTAGAAATAATATATTTACATCCAGAGTTTTGTATCAAGCACATAGCCGAGGGCAATTCTATAACAACAGGGTAGCTGGCACTTTTCAAATTATAAGTTCTAGCGGTTGGGCAAACGAGAAGTTTAAAATATACAACAATCAAATTAGCAGAAGCGGAAATGATTTAGGAGCAACCTATGCGTTAAGAATAAGTTCATCTTCATATTTAGAAATTTATAACAACACCATTGCCATTAGTTCTACCAATGCCGGTTATGCTTTTTATGCCGAAGGTTCATTTACTGCAACTTCGCCAATTTCGTTTAAAAACAATAATTTATATCGATTAGATAACAATACAAACAACTACCTATTTAGAATTCCAAATGCAGTTGCATACATAGAAGGTATTGAATGTGATTACAACAATTACTTTTCACAAGGACCAAACTTTGTAGATGAATACCCCACTTTTGAATCATGGAGAACTGCCACTGGCCTAGACAGCAACTCTACTCAATTAAATTCTCAGTTTATAATTCCCGGAGATTTAGTAATTACAAATCCACTTTTGTTTAGCACAGGCACACCAATTTCCTACATTAATACCGACATTAATGGCGTTTTTAGAAATACCCAAAACCCAACTATTGGTGCTTTTGAACAACTTTTAGCTCCTTTAGTAAACTTAGGTAATGACACCAGTTTTTGTGGTACAACTTACCAATTAGATGCAGGAAATCCCGGCTCTTTTTATTTGTGGAATACAGGAGAAACAACACAAACAATAAATGTTACTGCAAGTGGAACATATAGCGTTTTTGTGAGTAATTCAGAAGGAGAAAGTTCAGACACAATTAATGTAAGCATTAACCCATTTCCAACAATTTCAATTATAGCTACCGAAGATTCTATTTGTGCGGGCTCACAAGTATTTTTTGAAGTTACAGGAACAACCATTGAAGGTTTGTTTTGGAATGATTTGCAACTAAATTTAATTGAAAGAATGGTAATGCCGGACAGTACAACTGTATATTCAGGATATTTTACTAACGCACAAGGATGTACGTCATCAGTAGAAAAGATTATTTATGTTCATCCAATTGTAGAAACTAGTTTTGAAATAACTGAAAATTCTCTTTGCAATAATTCTGGAACATTTAATTTTCCTAGCGGAGTTCCAAGCGGTGGAACATACTTTGTTAATGGAAATGAAACTTTGAATTTAGAATTGAGTAATTATGAAAATGAATTTGTTGTAGTAACATATTCTTACACATCTACTAACTTTTGCAACACCACTGCAAGCGATAGCATTTTTGTGGACCTCTGCACTTCCACAAATAACAATACTCTAAATACAAACAAAGTGTTGTATAATGCTGTAGATAAAATAGTTTATTTTGAAGGAGATTCTTACCTAAATCAGCAGTTTAAAATATATGATATGAATGGTAATTTAGTTGTGAATAAAACTATTACTGCCAACAAATTAAAATTAGATGTTGATTTAAATACAGGTGTTTATATTTCAGAAATTAATTTTAGAGAGGGTGTTGTAATAAGTAAAATTATTTTAATAAAATGATGCCATTTTTCGCTCCGAAAAAATGCCATGTTTTTAATAACATATACATGACCAGTGCAAGAGCAGATATTAAAAGTTGGCTAGAAAGGAGTTTAGAAAAGCGATATCCTATCATTTGCAAATTCACCCATTGTCTGAACAAAGATTTTCAGGATTTTTTTATTTGGTTGGTCGCAAAGACCAACCAAGCGTGGAACGAAAACTAAACTAGGGATTGCGGATAATTTTCGTGCCTCAAATTTCCGCAATGACGTTAAAAAACAATATCAGCACAAGGGGAACTTGATTCGTTTTTGAAATATGTTTTTAGTGCTACAATTATTTTTTTTAGACTATTACCTACCCCTGTGAAGAGAGTTTTGCAAGGTTGAACGCAGAAAAAAGCTAATAAAATCAATGGGTTCAGAGATAATATAACAGTAATTTAGTTGTGTGAAAATAATAAACATCCCACAAATGAATTTTTCTGACTTCGCTGTATCTAAGCGTAAAATAGACTTGACATTTTTTGATAACATCAACAAAATCGTTGATTGGCAGAAAATAGAA
>CAIMMJ010000051.1 GCA_903842515.1 uncultured Bacteroidota bacterium
TACATGAAATAAATATTAATTTATGAATTTTATTAAAACTAATTTTTACATTATCTTTTTACTTGCTAATTTATTTGCTTTCGATTCTTTTTCTCAATGTATTCCAAAAAAAATCAATGAAAAAGATCCCAACTTGCCTCAATGGGTAAAATTAATGTATGCTTCAAGACCAAATGTTTTTGAAGTAGAAAAAGCATTTAAGGCAACTCAAAAATGGGAAGAGGAAGGCGAGGAGAGCTCAATTTATATGGGAATTTACAGAAGATGGTTAAGAGCCGTAAAAAATTATGTGAATGATTCGGGCTTTGTAAACTTCCCCACCCAAGAGGAATTAAGTTTAAAAGAACAGATACATTTAACTAACCAACAAACATCAAATTCCGTATGGAGTTTTGCTGGACCAGAAAGACATATAAAAGCCAAGTATAATGCAAACGATACATCTGTTTTAAGATCTTGGCATGCCAACGTATATTGCATAGATCAAAGCTTAAGTAATCCATTGATTTTATATTGCGGAGGAGAATCGGGAGGAATATACAAATCGATAAATAAAGGACTTCAATGGATTTATGTTAGTCCAAACAATTTATTTACATCTGTAAGAAGTATTCAAATACACCCAAGCAATCCCGATATTGTAATTTGCGGGGCCGCAAATAAATTATATCGAACTATGGATGGTGGGCAAACATGGAATGCAATTGGGCAAACAAGTTTCCAATCTTTAAATATAGAGGCAAATCAAATAATCTTTAATTCCACAAATCCAAACATTGTTTTTGCTGCAACCGACAAAGGATTGTTTAGGTCAATTGATATGGGCAACAATTGGACAGAAATACTAAATGAAGATTGTTTGAGTGTGGTATTTAATTCAACTAATCAGCAAATAGTTTATGCAACACAGCACAATCCAACAACAGGAATTTCTAATTTTTATAAAAGTGTTGATGGTGGTTTAACCTTTAGCATCAGAGAAAATGGTTGGTTTCAAGTTCCATCGGTTGATGTTGGTTTAATTGATAGTAGAGGTGGAAAAATTGCTGTTACCGAAGCAAATCCAAATAAAATTTATGTTTTATTAGTAGGTGAAAGTTCTTCTTCAGCCCAACTTCAAACTCATGGATTTATTGGTGTTTATGTAAGTATGGATGGTGGAGAAACATGGTCAAATCCTCATGGAATTATTGGCGCTCCATATAACGGAAATTCTCATCCAAATCCAATGACATTTAGTGGAGACAATAATTCCTACAATCAAATTTATTATAACACTACAATAATTGCATCTCACTTAAACGAAAATAATATTTTATTTGGTGGCTTAAGTCTTTGGAGAAGCAACAATGGCGGAGAAAGTTTTTCGCCAGTTGGTGGTTATGTTGGAAACGTTGCAGAAATCCATCCTGATATGCAAACTCTAATAAATAGAAAGATTTCAGTTAACTCAGAAGAAGTTTGGTTGAGTTGTGATGGTGGAATAAATTATTCATTGGATTGGTTTGGTTCTCACGATAGTAAAACTGTAGGAATATGGGGTAGCGACTTTTGGGGATTTGATCAAGGCTGGAACGAAGATATTATGGTGGGAGGTAGATATCATAATGGCAATGCTGCTTACCATGAAGATTATTTGCCAGGAGATTTCATTCAGTTGGGTGGAGGAGAAGCACCAACAGGTTACGTAAATTACAGTAACGAACGTAAAACATATTTCAGCGATATTGGTGGAAAAAAAATTCCTAATACAATTTCAGGTTTAGTTGAGGAGTTTAGCGTAGGAAGTTTCCCGAATGAAAGTTATTGGTTCAATAGTAGCTCAAGAATAATTTTTGATCACAGGTATTGGAACGTAGCATACATGGGCAAGGAAAATAAGTTTTACAAAAGCACTGATGGAGGAACAAGTTTTGGGCCAATTGCTACATTAAATCCGAATGCAGATAATTTGGTTTTGTGGATTGAGCAAAGTAGAGCAAACCCTAATGTGTTTTTTGCTCAAGTTGTTGTTGGAAATTTTTCTCAACTCAAAAAATCTATTGATAACGGTATAACATGGACGAACGTTAATATTCCACAAACTAACAGAAGAAATTTATTCTTTTGTTTGAGCGGAACTAATGAAAATGAACTTTGGATAGGCTATACTGATGGAGCTAATGGAAGTAAAGTATACATAAGTGTAAATGGAGGACAAAGTTTTTCAAATAGTACTACTTCAATTTTAAATGGGTATAAAATTTACGGTATGTGTCATCAAATGGGAACAAATGGCGGGGTTTACCTTGCAATGAAGGATGGAGCTGTGTTTTACAGAAGTAACTCAATGGTAAATTGGGTAAATTATAGCGCAGGATTGCCTGTAATAACAAATCCAATAAATATTTTACCATTTTACAAACAAGGAAAGTTAAGACTTGCAAACGCAAGTATTGGAATTTGGGAAGCACCGTTTTATGAATCATCAAACCTAATTGCAGATTTTAGTGCAGACTATTCAACGTATTACTGTCCGGGCGAAACAGTTAATTTTGTTGACCACAGCGTTGTAGGAGACAGTGCCCAATACCTTTGGAATTTTCCTGGAGGAACACCAAGCTCATCAACAGAAAAATATCCAAGCATTGTTTATAATGGAATTGGAATTTATGATGTGAGTTTAATTGTCACTGAAAATGGAATAAGCGACACAATTGTAAAAAATGCATTTATAAGTACTCAAGGCATAGATAATTTACCCGTTAACGAAGATTTTGAAAACTCAGGATTACCCTCTACCTGGAAACTTTATGATGACCTGGAAAATTCTATAACCTGGGGATTTTGTGATTATACTAGTGCCTATGGTATGGGAGAAAATTGTATGTATTTTGATAATTGGTATATAAATGCCCAAGGTGCAAGGGATGCAATTTGGACAGGAAAATATAATTTTACCAATACGGTAAATCCTTATTTAAAATTTGATGTTGCTTATTGCCGATACGACAACAATTGGACAGATACTCTAGTAATAAAGGCAAGCAATGATTGCGGCAATACTTTTGAAATTGTTTATTTGAGGGGTGGCGATGATTTGGCTACAGCTCCACCCAATAATTCATCTCATTTTGATGCCCCTGCAAATGAGTGGAGAACCGACTCAGTTTCTCTATTGGATTTAGTAGGATATGAAAATGCTATTATTTCTTTTGAAAATAGAGGTCATTATGGACAACCAATATATATCGATAATATTAATATTGACAATAATGCTTCAGTAAACATTTTTCAGAATCCGGTAATGAAAGGAATAAAAGTTAGCCCTAATCCTGCAAATAATTTTTTACAAATTGATTTAGATGCCTTAGAACAAATTTCTAGTATTCAATTGTTTAATGCAAATGGAAATTTAATTAGAAATATTGAAATGACGGAACAAAATAATTCAATAAAAATAAATATTTCTGACCTCTCAAGCGGATTGTATTATGCAAAAGTAATTGCGGGAAAATTAGTGAAAACTAAAAAATTTGTAGTTCAAAAATAACAGCAAATTTTTAAACATTACTTTCTAAGAATTCCTGTTTTAGGTTTATATTTTTATCAATTATACCAACAAAAGAAACAATACAAAAAATACTAAATAGCCACAATCTATTAAAATTTAAAATTAAATTATCAATTTCTAGTTTTAGA
>CAIMMJ010000052.1 GCA_903842515.1 uncultured Bacteroidota bacterium
CATAAAAATAACCAGATAAAATGAGGCCGTTTTTCGCTCCGAAAAAATGCCATGTTTTTAATAATTTGGAAAGAAAAACGGTAGATTTAAATCGTATATCTTCATCCAAGTCAACTAATTTTATTGAGTTTAAGAGAATTTGAGGCTCAACTAACTATTTTTATTCAAAGACTTAAAATAAAGAGTAATCATTTATTAAACACAACGTACAACACGAAAAGCAAAATGGACACAATTTTTTACTTTTTTTTAAGAATGATACACCCTTGATGCAATTATTTTGTCCTCTTTTATTTGTAACACCTCTCCTACCCTTAAATCTTGTTCGTTGGGTGTTGTTCTTAGGTATTCCATAAACACGAATTCATCTTCTGCAATTAATGATACTACCTCGTATTTTAAAAAAGGTAATCGTTCAAAAGCATCTTTCCACCAAGCTCTTAATGCTGGTTTACCTTTAATTAATCCCTGTGTATGGGGTTGATGTATCTTTAATTTTGGACTGTAATGCTCTGCTTCTTCGTGGTAAAGAGATAGGAGCAATTCTAGGTCGTGCTTATTAAATGCATCAAACCATTTATGAGCAATTTGTTTGGTTTTGTTCATTTCTTCTGCTTTGATTCTGCTTTTATTTTATCATCCGTTACTCTTGACCTAACAATTCTTGTAATTAGCTGCTTTGGCAATGGTTCATTTAATGGAAATTGAACTGCACCTTTTGACCATTTGTAGTTTATGAACTCAGTTTTAAACTCTTCTATTCCCTTGCTAGTAGGATAAAATCCAATATGATTTTTATACCCTGCAAAATATACCAATATTCCATTTTGCTTGTATGCAGGCATTTTATAGCTTATAATTTCTTGGGCATTTGGAGCAGCTTTTTTTATTATTTGTCTTATCTCCTCCAACTTTAATTGTGTAACTCCTGAAAATTCACTGATATAAAAGTCTACCGCATTTTTCATAGATTTTTGTACTAACCCAAATTTAAAATTAAACACAGTAATTTAATACTTTGCTCCTCCGCCTCCAATATTTTCTATTGGATGCCATGTTGTTTTAATTTCTTGTGCATCCATAATATAATGTGCTCCTTGGGCATTTTCTTGCATCCAATTTTGGTTGTAAACAAAAACACGTTTTACGTTTATAGTTGCATTTTGCTCGCTAAGTAAAATTTCTTCTTTGTTGTTGCCACAATAGATCATAGCATTTACATCCATGTGCGAAGAAAAATGTGAAACCAATTCTGAGCTTTTACCTGTAAGTATATTTACTACTCCACCTGGCACGTCCGAAGAATTTAATACTTCGGAGAATGTTACCGAACACAAGGGGAACTTTTCTGAAGCCAATACCACACAAGTATTTCCACCTGCAATTACTGGAGCTATGGCACTAACCAAACCTATTAGCGAAGAATTGTTGGGTGCAATTATACCTACAACACCTGTTGGTTCGGGAACAGAAAAATTAAAATGCGAAGTGGCAACAGGATTTACAGAGCCATAGATCTGTTGGTATTTGTCGCACCAGCCAGCATAATAAACTAGGCGATCTACAGATATTTCAAACTCTGCTTGTGCTTGTTTAAGCGTAATCCCTTGAACCGTTAACTCTTCAAGAAATTGAGATTTTCTTCCTTCCAGCATTTCTGCTATTCTGTAGAGGATTTGTCCACGGTTAAACGCAGGTTTAGCACTCCAAGAACCTTGGGCATTGCGAGCAGCAACAACAGCATTTCTAAAATCTTTTCTGCTGCTTAAGCAAATGTTTGCCAATGTATTTCCAGCTTTATCTAACAAAGGATAATACCTGCCTGATTCTGTTCTTGGAAACTGACCTCCAATATAAATTTTATATGTTTTCAAAATATTTAATCTAGCCATTTCTTGTGTATTAAAATTTTAAATAACCCATTAATCCATGCATTCCACCTTCTCTACCAAAGCCACTTTCTTTGTATCCTCCAAATGGTGAAGTAGGATCAAATTTATTGTAGGTGTTTGCCCAAACTACACCTGCTCTTAGTTTTGTGGTAAGGTTAAATATTTTTGAACCTTTGTCTGTCCAAACGCCAGCGCTTAAACCGTAAGGAATATTGTTGGCCTTTTCTATCACCTCTTCCACTGTTCTAAATGTTTGAATTGTAAGTACAGGTCCAAAAATTTCTTCCTGAACTATTCTGTGGCTTTGCGATGCATTGATAAAAAGTGTTGGTCGGCAAAAATATCCTTTGCTAGGAATGTTGCACGAAGACTGATAAAATTCTGCTCCTTCGTCTTTTCCAATTTTAATGTATTTGTTAATGGTGTTCAGTTGTTCTTTGCTGTTTATTGCGCCAATGTCAGTATTCTTATCTAATGGATCGCCAACAATTAATGTTTCTAATCTATCTTTTAGTTTTTTTATTACAATGTCTGCAACACTTTCCTGCACAAACAATCTGCTTCCTGCACAACACACGTGTCCTTGATTAAAAAATATTCCATTAACAATTCCTTCTACTGCTTGATTTATGGGAGCATCTTCAAAAATAATATTTGCAGCTTTCCCGCCTAACTCTAGTGTTGCTTTTTTACCAGTTCCTGCAATACTTTTTTGAATAAGTTTGCCCACATCTGTTGAACCGGTGAAAGCAATTTTACTTACATCCGGATGATTTACCAGAGCAGCTCCGGTTTTTCCTGCACCTGTAATAATATTTACAACGCCCGGAGGCAATCCACTTTCTTGAATAATCTCTGCCAACTTTAAGGCTGTAAGTGGTGTTGTTTCGGCAGGTTTTAAAACAACCGTATTTCCGGTTGCCAATGCTGGTGCAATTTTCCAGGCAGCCATCAACAATGGAAAATTCCATGGAATTATTTGTGCGGCAACACCATAAGGTTTAGAAACTCTGTTTGGGGTAGCGTATTCTAATTTATCTGCCCAACCGGCATAATAAAAAAAGTGATTGGCTGCTAAAGGAACATCCACATCACGGCTCTCGCGAATTGGTTTGCCTCCATCTAAGGTTTCTATTACGGAAAATTCTCTGGCTCGTTCCTGAATCATTCTGGCAATTCGATAGATGTATTTGCCTTTTTCTTTAGCAGGCATTTTGCTCCAAACTTTATCGTAAGCAGTTTTTGCTGCTTTTACGGCCTTGTTCACATCAGAATCATCAGCTTCTGCAACCTTGGCTATTACTTGCTCTGTGGCAGGATTGATGGTATCAAAATATTTTCCTTTTGCTGGCTTCACAAACTTTCCATCAATAAACAATTCGTATTGCTTTTGCAAGTTTATGTGCTTTGTATCCTCAGGTGCCGGAGAATAGTTCCAATCTCCTTTAAAATCTAATGCCGGTATAATTTTTTTTGCCATGTTGTTATTTTATTCTCTTTTGAGAATTATTTTTAAATTTCTATTTCTACTGTATTGTTAATATCACTTAGTCGTTCTTTAAACTTTTCTTTGTTGCCAAAAATATTTAAAACAAAATCTCTATTAATACTACTTGGTTTATCAGATAATATAGCTTGATAGGAAGAATACTTCCAATCGGAAATTTGAGTGCAATATTTATATTTTATTGGCAGCAAATGTAAATTAGTAATTGTGCTTACAATATCTTGGTTGCTATTTAACTCAACTTTAGAAAATCCTTGTTTTGCAATTTTATTAAACGCCAATTGTTTTTGATTTTTACTTTCGGCAACAAAAGAGTTTAAAAAGTTGGTAAATAGTTTTTGAGTGTGTTTATCAAAAACATTAAAATTTTGTGCAGCAAGACTTTGATTTAGCTTTTTAATACTTTCTAATGATTCGTTCTCGTCCGGAAAAAAATCATTTTGTTTGTAGAAGTTAAATAAATCTTGTTCGGCGTTTATTTTAATTACCAAGTGCAACTCATTGGGGAGCAAACAAAATGAAAGAGTTGAAAGAACCGAACTTAGGTTTTCTTTGTATAATTTTAGAAACAATAAATAATCTTCTTCCTTAGAAAAGAATGCAGTATCATCAGAAGATACAGAGCTTACGAGGTAAATTTTATCGGGTAATAGTTGATTATTCATTTTTAAAATGTTCAATTAGTCTTTAGAAAAATAATCTGAGGACTGATACACTCCAGTTTTTTCTTTCATCAACTGCATCAATACATCGTTTGCCAAACTACTGGCTCCAAACCTAAACCACTGATTGTTTAACCAGGCATTTCCTAACGTTTCTTTTACCATTACCAAATAATGTAATGCTAACTTTGAATTAGAAATTCCTCCTGCGGGTTTCATTCCAATCATAATTCCGGTATGGTAATAATAATCTCTAATGGCTTCCAGCATTACTAGGGTAACTGGCATTGTGGCTGCCGGAGAAATTTTTCCGGTAGATGTTTTTATAAAATCTGCTCCAGCATACATTGCAATTTCTGAGGCTCTTCTAACATTGTCCAATGTAGATAATTCGCCTGTTTCAAATATCACTTTAAGCCTTGCTTTACCACATACTTCTTTGATAGTTGCAATTTCATCAAACACAAAATTATAATTTCCCTTTAGAAATTCTCCTCTGCTAATAACCATATCAATTTCGTCGGCACCATTATCTACAGCAAATTTAGTATCGTTTATTTTTACTTGCAGTGGAGCCTGACCACTTGGAAAAGCAGTTGAAACAGAAGCCACTTTTATTTTAGCTGCACCTAATGCATCCTTTGCTGTTTTTACCATTGTTGGATAAACACAAACGGCTGCAACTGTTGGCAAACCTGGATAAATATCGTGCAAATGTGCGGCCTTAAAACACATCTGCTTAACTTTTCCTTCGGTATCTTTTCCCTCTAAAGTAGTAAGGTCTATCATGTTCAACACCATTTTTAGTCCTTGAACTTTTGTTTCTTTCTTTATACTTCGTGTTTGAAAACGTGAACACCTCTCTTCAATTCCTACCTGGTCTATCGTATTTGATTTAGAAAAATCGGGAATTCTTAAAACTGCCATATTATTAAAAAATAGTAATTTCAAATATACATTAATTTTTAATGGATTGTTTTTAGGAACACGTTTTTTTAGAGTTCACAGCGTATTAGTTAATCTATAAGCTAGTTTAGAAGTGTGTATTTATTAAAGTTGTACTAATTGCCACCTAAAAATTTTGTAAAGTTGTGTTGTAAAGTTTTGATAGTTTACTTCTAAGATGGTTTTATGCATGCTACAAAATTTTATTTTAGTTTTACAAAAAAAACTTGTCAGGAATTTATATCCATATCCCTTTTTGCCATCAAGCATGCCATTATTGCGATTTCTATTTTAGCACTTCCCTAAAATTAAAAGAAAAAATAGTTGAACACATTTGCAAAGAATTAGAATTAAGGAAAGATTTTTTTAATGAAAATTCAAAAATAGAATCTGTCTATTTTGGTGGAGGAACACCCTCTGTTTTGAACCACACTGAACTTGAAAGAATTGTTAAAGCGCTTGATTTACATTTTGACTTAGGAAACTTAAAAGAATTTACATTTGAAATTAACCCAGAAGATGTGAATGACTCTACTATTGAAATTTGGAAGAAAAATAAAATAAATAGATTTAGTTTGGGTCTTCAAAGTTTTGAGGATGATTTGCTGAAATACCTCAACAGAAAACACACAGGAGAAGATGGAATTGTTGCCATAAATAAAATAAAACAAGCGGGTTTTTCAAATATTTCAGTTGACTTAATTTATGGTATTCCGGGACTAAGTATGTTGTTATGGAAAAATCAATTAGAAAAAATAATTGATCTTAGCATACCACATATTTCTGCGTATTGCCTTACCATTGAACCTAACACAGTATTTGGGAATCAACTAAAGAAAGGGAAAATTATACCTGTTGATGAAGTATTGGCTCAGGAACAGTATTTTTATTTACACGAATTCTTAGAGAAAAATGGATTTGAACACTATGAAATTTCAAATTTTGGTAAACCCAATTTTACTTCTAAACACAATACTTCTTATTGGAATGGCAAGCAATATTTAGGAGTGGGACCATCTGCTCACTCGTTTAACGGAGAAAAAAGAATGTGGAATGTTGCAAATAATTTTAACTATATAAAAAGTATAGAGAGCAATTCTCTTCCCTTGGAGTATGAAACACTCACTAAAAATCAACAATTAAACGAATACATTCTTACTGGAATTAGAACCAAATGGGGAATAGATTTAAACAAAATAAAATTAGAAATTTCAAAAATTGAATTTGAGCAATTTAAAAATAAAATAAACCATTACATCCATTCTAATTTATTGAAAATAGAAAATGATTGTGCTATTTTATCGATTGAAGGATTTTGGAAAGCAGATGGTATTGCAGGAGATTTATTTCTGTAGATAGTTGAGCCTCAAAAAGTCGTTTTGTAATTTTTTCAATTGGGCTTTGCCCAAACCCATTCACTTCTTTGTCTTGAAACAAAGAAGTAAACAAGAAATTCGCCGCGGCGAACAAGGCTC
>CAIMMJ010000053.1 GCA_903842515.1 uncultured Bacteroidota bacterium
TCATCAAGATTTGATTTTTTTCTTAAGCTATTAAATTGTTCTTCATTTTGATCAAATAAACCAATAAATTTAAGTGCAGAATTTAAACCTTTTTTAGCCGCAGCATCTCCAGTTTTTGCTCTATTATAAAGACTATGAATGCTTGTTATAAATTTTGGTGTATTTAAATCGTCCAATAAAATATTAAATAATTCCTCGCTAATTTCCTCTTTTTCAGGAGAATAAAAACTATACCAATTTTCTAATATTCTTTTGTTTGTTTCTAAAATTTTTAAATTCCAGTCTAAAGGTTGTCTGTAGTGAGTGCCTAAAATAGACAATCTGACGATTTGTCCGTTAAAATTTTTTTTTAAATTATTAATAGTGACGAAATTTCCATCAGATTTTGACATCTTTTTTCCATCAACAGTCAAATAGCCGTTGTGCATCCAGTACTTTGCAAGAACATTAGTGTCATTTGCGCAAATTGATTGAGCTATCTCATTTTCATGATGGGGAAAAATAAGATCTAATCCACCGCAGTGTAGATCAAATTCTTCACCTAGATACTTCTGTGCCATCGCAGAGCATTCTATATGCCAGCCTGGTCTTCCTTTTCCCCAAGGAGAATCCCAAAAAGGCTCTTTATCTTTTGAGGGTTTCCACAAGACAAAGTCTAAAGGATTATTTTTAAATTCTGAAACTTCTACTCTTGATCCAGAGATTAATTCTTTTATATTTTTATTTGAAAGTTTACCATAGTCTTCAAATTTGTTTACATTAAAATAAACATTACCATTTTTTATATATGCAATTTTTTTAGCTATTAAATTTTCAACCATTTGAATCATGCCTGATATATTTTCAGTTGCTTTGGGCTGGTGATTTGGAGTTAGACAATTTAAATATTTACAATCGTCAAAAAAAATATCTATGACATTTTTTGTAAGTTCATTAATATCAATTTTTAATTCACTTGCTCTTTGAATAATTTTGTCATCAATATCAGTGATATTTCTAATATAATTAATTTTATTTTTTCCAAAATTTTTAATTAAAATTCTAAATACAAGATCAAAAATAATTAACGGTCGAGCATTACCAATATGAGGCTCGTCATAAACAGTCGGACCACAGACGTACATACCAACCGAGTCTTTATTTAAAGGAATAAACTCTTCTTTTTCTCTTCTAAAGGTATTGTAAATTTTTAAACTATTCACTGTTATTAAATTTACAAATTGGAATTAAGTCCATTTTATGAAGATTTCTTTTTCTTATTTTTAAATATTTTTCATAATTTTTATCTTTTGGATTAAGCATAGCTTTTTCTAAATCCTCATATGACATTCCCAATTGACGTTCATCAGTCCTTCCGTCCGTCCACAATCCATCCGTTGGTGCTGCATTAATAATATCCTCTAATATTTTTAGCTCTTTTCCCATATCCCAAACTTGAGTTTTTAAGCAATCTGCTATTGGAGAAATATCAACGCCCCCATCGCCATATTTCGTATAAAAACCTACTCCAAAATCTTCAACTTTATTACCCGTGCCTACTACAAGGCCACCGACGCTTTGGGCAATTTGGTAAAGTGTTACCATGCGTAGTCGACTACGACTGTTTGCTAGTCCTAGCTCACTAGGATAGATATACTGATTTGATCCCCATCTTGCAAGTTTGTTTTCAAACTCATCAAAGGTTGTAGTTAAGTCAATAATTTCATGACGCACATTGTCAAACTTGTTGCATAACCAAACACCTTGCGCCAGGCTGAGATCGTGTAAGTCTGGCCTTTGACGAATAGGCATGGTCACTGCTACAGTATTCAGGCCAGTGCGAGCGCAGAGTGCGCTGACTACAGCACTATCGATACCACCACTAATGCCTACTACTAATGATTTCATGCCGGCAGTAGTAGCATAGTCACTGATCCACGCTGTGATTTGATCTTGTAATGTCATTTAGTACCCTTTTAATTTTAATACTAACATCTCTTCACTACTGTACCAACGGGTCCATACAGCGGGATCGCCTGGGCCAGTAATAACAAACACGGCACGATAGGCCTGCGTTAGCCACATCCAACGACCGCTAGCGTGACAACGTCTAGGCCACAATGACCATTTAACTTCGGTGTATGCACGTTCTAAAAATCGTTCTTCGCTATAATCGTCAGGCATAACAATTCCGATACTTTCTGGTATTGGCATATGATTTATATTGTATAATCCTTGTGGGAACATTCTGTACCTTACTTTCACTTGCCCCAGCCATTACCAAACAAATCGCAATGAAGTCTGGGGCTATAATTAAATCCACGGTCAAGGCAGATATTGGCAATGTTCAACCGATTGGCCTCATATGATGATACTACGCCACCTTGTGGCATCAAATATATTTGCCCACCAAACCCGCCAGCTCTAAATGCA
>CAIMMJ010000054.1 GCA_903842515.1 uncultured Bacteroidota bacterium
CAAAAGAAGCATCGAAAAAATGGACAATGCCTATTAGAGATTGGGGAACTATTTTAAATAGTTTCTTGCTTATATTTGGTAATCGAATAAGGTTAGTTCAATGATAACCGAGAATCATATTTTTAATGTTTACACACTTTTCGGGATAGTGTCGTTTTAAACAAGATTAATAAAATAATAAAACAAATAATTACCTTTAAACACCATTCTTTACCCTGGTCAATTTAAACCGGATTGGGTGGTCAATTTCACCGGATTACACACAATTAATTTAATATCAACAAATTTCTTAACATTATCCTCTAAAATGCTATCTTTTGCATTCTGTATTAATTCCCAAATCCAACGTTTACAATCGTTTTCACTAGGTTGGTCTAATTCACGGAGTCGTTTGTCAACATTGTTTATATACATATTATCCAGCAACTCATCGAGTACGCCTGAAATAACCACTGGTTGTTCTATATGTGTTTTATTATCCATTAAAATTCTTTTGTTCTGTATGTTAATAGGTATGAAGTCATTTGTTAAGACGCTGTCGAGTGGTTGGAGTAAAAGCAAATGTGCTGCAAAGCATTAGCATTGTGCGTTCGGTTGCAGCTCTTTTTTTATTTTGCTGAAATGTTGCCATTTTGTGCTTCATATAACTGTTCGTTTATTGTCGGTCGTATCGTCTTTGGGGTGAGGAATAACGATTTTCAGATTTGCGATGGGCGGGCTTTTCAGCACAAATTTTGATGCGGAGAATCAAACTATGATCAACCACAAATGTCTCTGCGGAGCACTGAACCGCCAATTTTACCAAACCTGTGTTGGTGGCTGACTGACTATTGTCATCCGAATAATGTTGTGTTTTTTTGTTCAATATTTTTTGGTCTGTTGGTCATTAAATTTTCAAATTCTGTGTAGTCGTCTTTAGATTTTATTATAAAGATTTTTGAAGTCTGTATTTTGTCTTCTTTTAATTCTGTGAATTTAGAAAGTCCTTTTTTGCTGTTAAGAATAATTTCTTTGTTTGCGTTATAAGTCGGCAAGTCAAAGTCAGCCTGAACAGGATTTATAGTAGCAATTGGTCTTTGAGTTTCGCAAAAAGATTTTGTCGTAAAACGTGAACCACCGTCTAATGAACTTTGAATTAAAATTAGTCCATTAGAAAGACCTGCTTGAATTCTGCAAGATTTTACTACAGTGAAAGTGTCTTCCTTTTTGTCTGGTGGCATTTCTGAAATCAAAAGTCCGCCACTTTCAATAGTCTTTTCAGCGTTTTCAGCAGTCTTTTTAAGTAGTGTTTTTTTAGTGTTATAGTTTAGCCCGCCTGCTAAAATGCCTATTATTTTATTATGAATTTTGTTGTTTAATTTAATTGAAAAATTGTCAACTCCTTCTGCAAGTCCATTGCAGATTGCCCAATTTGTATTTGAATAAAATGAACCAATTCTCTCTGAAATTTTTACAGCATTTTCATTCGGTTCTCTTGTTCCAATGATGCAGACTGTTTTATTGTAAAGTAAATCCAGATTGCCTTTGCAATAAATAACCGATGGCGGGTCTTTAATTTCTTTTAGAAGAGCTGGATAATCTTCGCATGTCAATTCTATAATTGTAATGCCTTCCTCTTTACATTTGAAAACAATTTCTTTTGCTCTTTCTACCGCTTCATAAATCGTATCATCATCGAACTGTTTATTATTGGCAGTTGTGATTTCTTTGATTTCATGAATTGTGTTGACTGCTTCAAAAGAGTTATTTGAAACAACCTTTTTTACAAATGCAGGACCAATACCTTTTAATTCAGTCAGTGCAATTATCCCTATTATTTTCTTATTATCTCTCATTGATTTGTCATATTTTCAGTATATCCGCATCCATCGCCTCTATATTTTGGTAATAAACACGAATAAAATTTTGTTCCATCTATCTTTTTAATTTTAATTTTTAAAATTTTGCCACATTTAGGACAAACTTTACTTTCAATTGGTAAAATTAAATAGAATAATGCTATAAAAAGAATGTTTTTAGCTCCTCTGTTTCTCAATTGCTGAGCTATTTCTTGTGCCGTTGCTGATGACGTGAATTGGTCATCAATAACAATAATACTTTTGTTTTCAAGGTCTATTCCTTCAATTGTTTTTAAATATTTGGAAATGAAATCACGCCTTGTTTGATAGTTTGGCTGATTTCTTAAACTACCTTCAACATCTTCAGACCATTCAAACAATTTAATTTTATTGAAACTTGAATTTACAAGTTCAAAAATCTCCTTCATTTTGTTAGGCGGAGTTGTGGTTTTCTTGTCAGAAACATAAGTTAAGTAATCCCATTTATATTGAGGGTATTTTTCAACTCTCTCCAAATATTTAGTTATCGATTGTGCTAATTTGGAAATAAATTCTTGGCTCCTCGCAGGGTTGTCAATTTGATAATATTTGTCCGCTCTTGCAAATCTATCGCACTCTCCATCTTCTTGTCTTGCTAAACATCTAAATGCGATGAAATTTCCATTTGAATATCGGGTTATAAATCTAACCATACTATCAGATGTTTCGCCTTGAAAGATAGCTTCTAACGCCAATAGGCTTTTCTTTGGATTGCTTATTATTTGGCTTACAGCTTCAAATGTTTTGGCATAATAAGTTGCACCAATTTTTATTGGTTTCAGTTCTTGTCCAATGCCATCACGTTCTTCTATACTTGTAGCTACATAAAATTTCGTTAGGACTGTTGTAATATTTAATCTTCGTCCAAGTTCGATGTCAAGCCAACTGTCGCCAACCATAATAAAGTTGTCTTTGTTGGCAAAAAGGTCTTTGAGGTCTTGATTTGATTGAATGTAATTCGCAGTTCTCTCAATGTTTGGCTTGTCTGTAAGACTTACTGCTGGAATTTTAAAAATCTCTTTTGCGATTAAATTTACATAATCAGGATGACTGTCAGAAATAATAATTGGCTTATGTCCTTTTACTTGAATGTCTGCAATAAACTCTTTTGCTCCTTGAATTAGCGGAATGTCAGAAAGAACGGTTTGCTGTTTACCGTCCTTAAATGGCTTGAACTTTTCGTGAGCCGTGTCTGTCAATGTTCCGTCAAGGTCTATGAGTATTATCATTCAGTCTTTTGTTTTTTAAGCTTGCCACTAACTCACTTAACCCCGAATCGATCTTCCGTATTGCCATTCATTTTGGTATATATTAGCGAAGATTTGTTTCTGATTGTTTCTAACTTATAATATACAATTTAATTTGTAAATAATCAAATGGACTTTAATCTGCTGGAGGTTTGTTATATTATAAGAGATAGCTTTTGGGTAGGTCAGGCGTAGTTATTTTTGTCTTTTCATATAAACTAACACGTTACCATAACTTCCGTCACTCATTGAAAAAATAGTATGCGTTACATCAAAATGTTGGCCAAGTTTACTTGTCCAAAAACCATTTTGTAGTTGTCTCGCAGCATGAGTTGGGTTAGAAAAACTGTCGCCATATATTGCGATTTTTTCAAATTCAATGTCAAGATTATCATTGTCCGTTTGAATATACCCGATGCTCTCAAATAATTTAATAAAACTATTAATCGTTTCTTGTCTTGGGATGTCGCTTGGCCAAAAGTAAATGTTGCTACTATCAGGCCAATACCATTTTGAATTGTCGCCAAATGCCCAAGCAATGCAGTTGTACGAACTAGTTTGTGGACTTGTAATCAAAAAAGGGTCAATTTTACTATTGGGAAATGGTGTGAATGAACTTCTCATAACTACTATTCGATATTTTTTTCAGCCCAATTTAACCAGTCTGATTTCATTAAATTGATTATTCCACGATGTTCACTCTTTATCGGATTTTCTCCTGTCAGTAATTCTAAGGCATTAAACCAATGGTTCTCACTTTGTTTTAAGTCTTCAATGATAAAAGGTATAATGTCTTTGCCTAAACCTA
>CAIMMJ010000055.1 GCA_903842515.1 uncultured Bacteroidota bacterium
GGGCTTCGATGTGGTGTTTGCATCGCGGCCTTCGCAACCGGTAAATCAGCAATTGCTTGGAATGACAGTAATTTACGATGAACAAGCCAATTTTGTCATGAGTTCCGAAAATTCGGCTTTGGCCATGGTCTTAATGCTGCAGGACATTACCAATACAGCCCGAGTGTATCCCAATCAGGTTATAAGTTATATTCAGCAAAACGCTCAATTTCCAGCAGTTGTTGCAGCAATCGATGCCCAATTAAATACTGCAGGGTACATCAATTACGAAGATGCAAACCTCTGGCCGCTTGTGAGTGCCGTTGGCGAAGAGGTTGTTTCAGGCCTTTTTCCAACTTTTTTTGATGCATGTCAGGTTCCAGATGCACCAAATATTCAAATAAATGGAGACCATTTGAAATTTGAAAACTGCGGTATCAATACGGCTTACTTTGCAAGATTGTATAATAACGCAAACCAGCCAGCATCAGATCCGATTTTATTTCTGGGTGATGGCCAAACGATGTTCGGTAATAGTGTATTTAATTTTATTGGAAATCTTCTAATTTCAAACTCATCTACAGCGGCGCTCTTTGAGGCATATCAAGCTAGGGTAAGTGATAAAATATTTCCTGAAGACATAACCAACTATACCCCATTTGATGAATTTAGAGTTAGACTAACTAATGGAAATGGACTAAATAATCAATTAGAAGACGGAGCCGCAGAAGCTTATAATGATTTTACTTTTATTTGGTCATTTACAGCCTCCTTATTAGGCCATCCAGCACTTGTAAAAAGTATGTTGGAATCACTAGGCCAAGCAGGAGAATGCGGTGTCTCTGCAATTCAACTTATTGTTCAAAGCTATAACGAAATAGTAAAACCAACGAATTATACCAATATCAGTGATTTAACCTTTACAATGGCTCAATTTACAACTGCAATTAGCTCAGTTATTGAAAACTGTCCAAGTGAAGGGTCGATCTGGTCACGTATCAAAGGAAAATTCACATTAAAAAGTGCGTCATTGGGATTTTGGTATGAGGCGGGCTGGATGGTTCAATTCTTAAAAGACTGGCATACAAAAATTCCAAGGGTAAAGTACACATGCACCCTAGCGGGCAATCGTTGGATGGGGAAACTAAAAGTTGTGAGTAATGCCGATCAACCATTTTATGGTGTGCCGGGCAGTTTGGCTTTTAACGCTGCTTATCCGACAAACGAAAAACCTTTTTTCAAACTTGAAGAAACCGATGTTTATGCAACTACTGAAAATGGAGGGTATTTATGGGAAAACGATTATTTACCCCTTTCTAACCTTGAAGGTTTTACCTGTTTTGGTACCCCATATAATACCGAGAACCTAGCAATTAATGAATTACCAATAGAGACTGGACAATTTATGGTTGGCGGTGTCGCGTTCAGCAATAATCAAAACGACCTTTTGTGGCGCTTTGCTAAAAATGTACCTACACCATCTGAGGCCACGTTAAATGTGAGTTTTAAATTCAACGATTTGCCTTTTCCTAACTATATTGAGGGTCTGCAGAATGGTTTAGCATTTGTTGGTGCTATTGAAACGCCATTGATGTATGTCTACAACGGCAACAATCAAATAGGTGGGCTAAATTCGTTTTTGCCTTCTACTTGCAATGTAACGTTAATTGGTTCATCTGGGCGCCCGGCTAGAGATTGTGATGTTGAATTTGAAGTAACTGAAGGCGGAGGCACTTTAAAGAATTATTTCCCTTGGCCCGACGATGGTGAAACTCCTATTAAGATTATCAATACCATTTTTGACACCCCATTTTTTATTGATGGGAGCGCAGGTGTTAAATGGCGATTAGGCCAAAGCGGCGCTCAAAAGCTTAAGGTCTCTTATAAACCTAACGGCGTAGAGTTAACGACTGTTGAATTAGATGCCACACTTGGCGGCTGCGGCACCACTACTTCGATGATCGATGCTTCCGGTAACGAATACCCCGTTGTTGAAATTGGCAATCAGTGTTGGACCAAAGAAAACCTTCGTACGACTATGTATGCCGATGGCTCAGTTATTCCGAATGTTACCAACGATGCAACTTGGAGTAGCTTAAGTACTGGAGCTTGGTGTTATAATGCAAATAATCCTGCCAATGATATTACTTATGGCAAGCTTTATAATTGGTATACAACGGTCGATCCACGGAATCTTTGCCCCACAGGCTGGCATGTGCCTGACGACGATGAATGGTATGTTTTAACGGCGTATTTGGGAGGTAACCAGGTTGCAGGAGGTAAAATGAAAAGCACTACCGGCTGGGAAGCGCCA
>CAIMMJ010000056.1 GCA_903842515.1 uncultured Bacteroidota bacterium
TAAATCTATATTTAATTATAATTTTTATATTTGGGGTAAATTTCAAAAAAAAGAGAAAAATTATGAGAAAAACATTACTGCTTACTTTGGCTTTGGGGGCATTTTTAAAAATAAACGCAACCAATCCTTACCACGGTGTAAGAAAAATTGACAAACTTCAAAAAAACAAAAACTTTTTAGACGGTCAACAATTTTCTATGCCAAACTACAATTTGGCACCTAACCAAACACCAAACCAATTTGTAGCTGCTTCAGGGCCAGTTTTAAGAATTAACGCCGGAAGCTCACCTAATTTATTTACCTCCATTTTTGGTATGCAAAACTCTGTTTATGCTAACCAAGATTTAGGTTTAATTACTTTAACCAGAAGAAGAAATGAAGGAGACCCTGGAGATGTAGGGTACGTGCAAACATCTTTCTCTACTAACATGGGTGCTTCTTTTGATACAACTTTAGCAGTAGTTAGTTTGGATAATCCATTTTGCCGTTATCCTTCGGGAGCAATCTACAATCCAACAGGAAACACAAATCCATTAAATGCTTTTGTTGTTGCCAGTGGACCATGGCATCCGGGTGCCGATTGGCAAGGAAACTACTTTGGTTCTGTAAGAATTAATGGTAGTAACGGCAATGTTGTTGTTCAGGATAATTTAACAACGCTTGAACAAAAATTTGACTTTGCAAGAACAAACATTCAATCTACCTCTAACGGAAAAGTTTATGTTACTTCTGGTGAATTTACCAACATTAATGGAACCACTGCTGTTGACCAAGGATTCCAGAAAGGAGTTTTAAATATTGGTACTTTTAATTCTACAGCAAATGCTTTTGACTGGACAACAAGAGCTTTCCCGCACAACTTTAAATTAGACCCTGCCGACAATACTCCAAGAACCTATACAACTTCTACAACAGCTTGGTCGGAAGACGGACAAGTTGGATATTACATATATATAGGAGAAGATGCAACTAGTTCATTTAATTCTTACCAACCAATAGTTTATACTACTACTAACGGAGGTACAACTTGGAGTTTAATGCCAATTTACGATTTTAGAAATTTAACCAGCATAACAGATTCACTTAGAGCAACTTCTGCAGGAACAAAAAGACCATTCTTTACTCAAACTCACGGCATTGATGCAGTTGTTGATAAATATAATAAACTTCACTTGTTTTCTGCCGTTTTAAGTGCAAGTTCTGAAGATGTAGATTCAATAGATTATGCTTGGAATTTCCCAATTCATTTATTTGATGTTGTTACTTCTCCTTGTGGCTCTTGGAGTGCCATTCATATTGATGCTTTAAAAACAAGTGATGTTGTTGCGGCCAATTCTATCTGGACTTATGATGGAGGTGTTGGTTGGGATGCAAGATTACAGATGGGAAGAACAACCGATGGTTCTAAGGTGTTTTATTCTTGGATAGACACTGATCCTGCAGTTTGGGGTAGTGTTACAGAAAATCTTTTCCCAGATGTTATTGGTAGAGCATATGACGTAGAAACAAAAAAATTAACACCAATTATTAACTTTACAGCCGATGACCTTGTAAATGCAGGTAAAAACTATTGGTATTTTTCTTCAAATATAGTTCTGCAAAACGATACCACCTTTATAGTTCCATCTACAATTGCAGATTCTCGTGTGGCAGGTGATGATGGCTCTGGTACAATTTCTCACTATTATTTAAAAGGTATTGAATTCACAGAAAGTCAATTTAATATTTCTGCTTTCTCTTGCCCTGTAGTAACAGGAGACGTTACCACTGTTAATGATGTTTGTAACACTGGTGTTGGTTCTGCTACATTAAACATTTCTAATCCATCAAACTACTGTTATTCTTGGGATAATACTGTAAATAGTACCAATACTTTTTCTGGTTTTACAGCAGGCAATCATACCGTTACAATTTACGATAACAACGGATGCAGCACTTCATTTCCGTTTACTGTTGGTGGAAGCTTAGGTGTTACATCTGCTCAATCTTCAAGTACACAATCAAGTTCTTGCTTGGCTACAGATGGTACAGCTACAGTAGCTATTGAGCCTGCACCACAATCATATTCTTGGAATACTAACCCACCACAAACCACTGCTACTGCTTCAGGACTTGCTGCAGGTGTTTATGTTTGTACAATAGTTAGCTCTACAGGCTGTTCAATTCCTTATACTGTAAATGTTACACCATTAAACGGCAGTACACCTAATGCCACAGCAACATCTGCACTGTGCACTGGAACTGCCTCTGGAACAGCAACTGCTGCACCAACAGGAGGTACTTCACCTTACACTTATAGCTGGAACACAACACCTGTTCAAACTACTGCAACTGCCACAAACTTACTTCCGGGCGATTACACTGTAACCGTTACAGATGCTCAAGGCTGTAGCTCTACTCAAACTGTTTCTGTGGGCAATGCTTCTCCTATAACTTTAGGAAGTTCTTCTAGTACTGGTAGCAATAGCAATTCAAATCCTGATGGATCTGCAACTGTTGTTGTTGAAGGTGGCGCAGGAGGATTTTCTTATTCTTGGAATACAACACCTCCTCAAACAACAAATACTGCAACAAATTTAGCTTTTGGCACATATACAGTAACAGTTACGGATGCCAACAATTGTACTGCTAACTTTACTGTAACTGTTCCTAATTTTACTGCTCTTAAAGAAAATGTTGCAGCTAACTCAGTAAGTGTATTTCCAAATCCTACAAATGGTATTATAACTGTTAAAATAGATAATCTACAATTGAACAATGCTACAATTAAAGTTATTAATTTAAACGGACAAACTGTTTTTGCAAATACTCTTAGAACTTTTGCAAATGGAACTACCAGCATAGATTTAAGCAACCAAGCAAATGGTGTTTATTTTGTGCAAATTGTTTCGGAAAAACAAGTTATTACAAAAAGAATAATTAAAACTAAAAACTAAGGTTTTTAATTTAGCTAAGCTTTAAAAAAAAGCCCTGTACAATAATAGTACGGGGCTTTTTTTATTACAGAAAGTTACTTTTATAAATGCTTTTAAGATGTGCGGGTTTCAAAATAACAACTTTTTTTATTTACTACAAAAGCAGATTGCGGATAATTGCCAAGGCTTATCCCCTTGCCCAATTTCCACAATGACGTTGAGAGATAATAATGAAATGATATCCAAAAATTAGATTAAATTACATTTTATAAAAACCAAGCAAACAATAAAACAAAGGTAGAAAAACATTAAAAACCCCAACTGCTTCATTAAATTACATTATATTTTCTATCGATTTTTTGAATAAAAAATAAAATTAGGTATTAAAAAAATAAATAAAAAGAGTAAAAAACTGAGAGTTGTTGTTTAAATTTGAAAAACATTTTAAACAAACAATAATGATAAAAGAATTTACTAAAGCTATTTCAATCATTACTTTTGGACTTTTATTACAAGTAAACCTATTTGCACAAACAACATTGTTTTCCGAAACATTTAATGGCGCTGGACCTTATCCTTTTACATTAAATTCAGCAGATGAAGGAAGTGATGCCTCAACAGCAGGAAACTATTGGGTGATTAATGCAACATACACTAGTTTTTTTGGAAACACACCAAGTCAAATTACTGGGATAACTGGAGCTCCACCAAATACAAGATATTTGCATATAAGAAATGCAATTACTGCAAATGGACTTTTTTTAGCACCGGCAGATGGTAATAAGTTTGCAAAAATAAATACCCCAATTTCAACAGTTGGTTTTACTGGAGTGTCATTGAGTTTTTGGTATCTATGCAACGGTGATGCTTTCGCAAACGATGCCTACTTTGGAAGGACATATTATAGTATTGATGGTGGAATAACTTGGATTCAAAATCCAACAGAATATTCACAAATATCTACATGGACGCAGGCGACTATTACGAATCCAATATTTGATAATCAACCAGACCTGAGATTTGCTTTTATGTGGGTGCAAAACAGTGCTAATGCTTTTTCTGCACAAGATCCTCCATTTTGTTTAGATGACGTAATTGTTCAAGGCACTTCAAGTGCAAGTAATACTATATCAACGGGTACAATAACAGGAAGTCCATTTTGTGCAGGTGCAACATTTAATGTTCCTTTTACAAGTACAGGTGTATTTACCGCAGGAAACGTTTACACTGCACAACTTTCTGATGCTAGTGGAAGTTTTGCTTCACCAATAAATATTGGAACATTAAATAGTACAGCAAATACAGGTTCTATTTCGGTAACAATACCAGGAGGAACAACAACAGGCAGTGGATATTTAATAAGAGTTATTTCAAATAATCCGGCAACAACAGGAAGTAACAGTTCGGCATTTACGATTAATGCAACAACAGCTCCTTCGGTTTCTATCTCGGCATCACAAACTACTATTTGTGCTGGTTCTGCGGTAACATTTACTGCAACTCCTACAAATGGTGGAACAACTCCCTTTTATGCATGGACGGTAAATGGAAGTCCGGCTGGTTCTAACTCATCAACCTTCAATAGCAACACGCTAACCAACGGAGCAAATGTTCAGGTAACCATGACTTCTAATGTAAATTGTGCTTCGCCAAGTAATGCCGCGTCAAACATAATATCTATGACCGTAAATCCAATTGTTACACCAATTGTAGGAATAAGTGCAACTCCGGGTAGTACCACTTGTGTTTCTGTTCCCGTAACATTAACAGCTAGTCCTACTAATGGCGGAACTGCACCAAGTTATTCTTGGACAGCAAATGGAAATCCAGTTGGAACAAATTCTCCAACTTTTGTATATACTCCAACACCAAGTACTGTAATTATTCAAGTTACAATGACTTCAAATGCAACTTGTCTTTCCACATCAACTTCAACTTCAATTGGAATTTCAGTTACAGGAACTTCCACTCCTACCGTATCAATATCTTCAAATCCAAGCAATATAATTTGTGATGGAACACCTGTTACATTTTCAGCCACACCAACAAGTGGCGGAACATCACCAGTTTACAATTGGACAGTAAACGGAAATCCAGTTGGTAGTAATTCTCCAACATTTTCAAATTCATCTTTAAATAACGGTGACATAGTACAAGTGTTGCTTACATCTAATGCAAACTGTATTTCTCCTAACACAGCAACCTCAAACACTATCCAAATGGAAGTAAATGCAGGTTCAGATTTGGCAGTTACAATAAATACAACGTCTACATCTTTTTGCAGTGGACAAACTGTTTTGTTTGATGCTACAACAACACCATCAAATTTATCAAACGCAGTATATACTTGGTCAATAAATGGTACTCCGCAAGTTGGCAATAGCCCGGCATTCTCTTCCAACACATTATCAAATAATGACATTGTAACTGTTAGTATTGCTTCAACAGATAATTGTTTGAATAATTCAAGTGCAACATCCAACGCCATTACCATGACGAATGGTGACGTAAATTATACGGCACTTTTAAATTCAGACAATGCAGGTGCAGTATGTAATGGAACACTTGTTAATTTTTCAGTTGAGAGTAATCCAATTCCAAACAATGTAAACTATCAATGGTTCGTTCAAGGCCTTGCAGTTAGCGGAAACAACAGCCCAACTTTATCTCAAGTAATTAGTTCCACTTCAAATTTGGTATATGTTGTAATAAACGTTTCAGATATTTGTTTTTCACCTTCGGTTGTAACTACAAATACTATAGAAGTTCAAATACAATCTCAACAAATTACATCTGTAATAACTGTTTCGCCTAGTGATACACCATGCTCTGGAACTCCACTATTCTTTGGCTCTGCAAATTTGCCTTTAACTGGTGCATTTATCTATCAATGGAATGTAAACGGAAATCCAATAACGGGTGCAAACTCAGAAAGTCTCAATGTAGATGTATATAATAGTGGTGATGTTTTTTCATTAACTGTAAGTTCCAATGATAATTGTTTAGCCGGACCTACAAACTCAAATTCAATAACAATAAACAACACCGCAAATGTTGTTGCACAAGTATCGGCTACTGCCAGTTCAAGTTTAATTTGCCAAGGATCACCAATAACAATAACTGCAACAGGAGTAAATGGAGGCAACAATCCACTTTATGGATTATTTATAAATGGAACTCAAATAGATTCGAATAGTTCGGGAGTATTTACAACTACTGCACTTACTGTTGGAGCACAATTAATGATTACCTTAACGTCTAGTGAACCATGTATTATCGTAAATCCTGTAAGCGTTAATATACCAATTACAGTTACACCAGGTTTGCAAATAACTTCTAGTTCTGTACCTGCAGACTGCAATGGCAAACCAACAGGAAGTGCAACAGCATTAGCATCGGGCGGCGTGGCTCCATATACTTATGCATGGACTAACATTACTCCGGGTAACACCTCAACTATTTCTAATATATTGGCTGGTGATTACACAGTTACCATAACGGATTCTCAAGGATGTGCTAATACTTCAAATGTAACAGTTACCGAACCAACAGCTATTACATTAGGAAGTTCCACCATTATTGCACAATCAACGGTAAACAATCCAAGTGGATCAATTTCAGTAAATGTTACAGGCGGAACACCTCCATATTCTTATCTTTGGAATACCGCACCAATTCAAACCACTAATTCTGCTACAGAGCTTACGTCTGGAGAATATATATTAACAGTTACAGATAACAACGGATGTAGCCAAACATTTACCTTTATTGTACCAAATACGGTAAGTTTAGATGAAATAAGTTCTTCAGAAATTACTATTTATCCGAACCCAGTTAGCAATTCCTTATTCATAAAAGTAAATGAATTAAATGAGGGAATTTCTTCCTTCTTTATTTTTGATGTAACAGGCAAAAAAATCATTTCTGAAATAAACGCCTCAGCAAAAAACGGTTTGTATGAAATTAATACTTCTACGTTACCAGTTGGGATTTATTTTTTACAGATTACACAAAACAATAAAAAATTCACCAAAAAAATTGTGAAGTTTTAGTTTATACTTTTTGGTTGTGTCGGCAATTATTTGAGTTTAGATTACTCACCTAAACTTAGTTTTGGTGAGTAATTTTTCATATAAAATTATTGTTTTTTTATCAACCTGTTCTCCATGCAATAAAGTAAATTATTTAAGGAATCAATTTAAGCAATAGAATTTACCGTAAATTGATTTTACATTTTATATTTGCAAACAGAACAAAAAAACTATTCATTTAAGCTTATTAAATAATTGGAAATAGAAAAGATTGATAAAAACTTTGAGTTACGTTGGAACAACGTTTTAAAGTTGATTGAAGAGAAGTTTGGAGAGAAACCTGATATTACAGTGGTTCTATTCTTAATAGGAGTGCAAGAATTAGGAAAAATTAAAAAGAAATTTTCTAAAGATCAAAAAATAGAAATTATGCATGTTGCAGTATGCACACTTTTAATGCAATATGGTTTCTACAAATTTATTGGTAGAGACGAAGAAGGATGGCCACATTTTGAAGCCACTGAAAAATTGCCTTTTTTAGCTCCTTTGCAACAAAGCAAATTTATTAGAGAAGCAATAGTAGATTATTTTGAAAAAGAATAAATCTATTTTATTGTAATAGTTTTTTCGGTAGTTTTTCCAATTTCAAGTTGAATATAATCTCTCCCTGTTTTGTTGTTCTTACCTGTTGCAATTACCTCTAAAATTGCTTCTAGCTTAAATGTAAAATAAGCTTTGCCTTTAACATCAGTAGTTGCATTTTGATCAATGACACTAGAAGCATTATATGTTTTTGATGTAATTCTTACCTTAGCACCTTGTATTGCTTTATTAAGTGAATCCACAACAGTAATCTCTACTTTAGGGTCCGACTTTTTGCCACAAGAACTAGAAGAAACTAGAACTCCAAAACACAAAACAATTAAGAGGAATAAAACTTTTCTCATATTTAATTTTGCAAACTTAATTTTTTTTCTTTAAGATTGGTAAAAATAATAGATAGATTTTAATAAATAACATGAAAAAGAAAATTTTATTGCTCAGCATTATCTTAATCAGCTGTTTTGTAGGCATTTCTCAAGAAAAAAACACAAATCAATTGGCAACAGTAAAACCAATAAATGCGATTGAACCTTATAAAATTTTACCAAACGATAGCATTGTTGCCATAAAAACTGATTTAGGAAATATTTTAATACGGCTCTATAACGAAACTCCAAAACACAGAGATAACTTTATGAAACTGGCAAGAAGTAAATATTTTGATAGCTTGATGTTTCATAGAGTAATAAAAGAATTTATGATTCAAGGAGGAGATCCAGAATCAAAAAGAGCACAACCAGAACAAATGTTGGGTAATGGTGGTCCAGGGTATACCATTCCTGCAGAAATAAACACTAAATATTTTCATAAAAAAGGAGCTTTAAGTGCGGCCCGACTTGGAGATGAAATTAATCCAAATAAGGAATCATCTGGCTCGCAATTCTACATTGTACAAGGTAGAACTTTTACTGAAAATGATTTAAAAGCAACTGAAGAAGGAAGGAACATGCAAATAAAAAGAAGTCTATACAATCAATACCTAAATCATCCAGAGAACATAGCATTAAAGAATAAAATTATTCAGTATCAGAATGAAAATAAAATTGATTCATTAAACATGATTAATGGAGCTGCAATAAATTATGTAGAAGAGGAATTTAAAAAACAAAGTGTTTCTAAATTTTCCGAAGAGCAATTAAAGGCTTATTCTACAATTGGTGGGGCACCTCACCTGGATGGTGGATATACTGTATTTGGAGAAGTAATAGAAGGCTTGGATGTTATTGATAAAATTGCCGCAATAGAAACAGGAAATTCAGACAGACCAAAAACAGATGTTAGAATGTATGTTACAATTCCCTCAAAAAAGGAACTTAAAAAGAAAAAGTAAAAATTTAATTTGAACAAAAAGAAAATCCTTATTGTAGGACAAGGGCTTGCAGGCTCTTGCCTTGCTTTGGAATTTATTTCAAACGGAGTTGAGGTAGTAGTAATTTCAGAAAAAAATGACAACTCTGCTTCAAAAATTGCAGCCGGCCTTTTTAATCCTTTAGTTTTAAAAAAATTAAACCCTGGATGGAAAGCATTTGAAACGCTAAACGCTGCCAAAAATTTTTACTCTTATTGGCAAAGTTATTGGGGATGTAATTTTTTTTTCAAGCAA
>CAIMMJ010000057.1 GCA_903842515.1 uncultured Bacteroidota bacterium
CTCTAATTTTGATTTGAGATAGGGTGTGCTTAACTCAATATTAAAGCCTGCTAATTTTTAGTAGGCTTTTTTGTTTGTGCATGTTGATTTAATTTTCTTTATTTGAAAGTAATATTTCTTCATTGATAAATAAAAAAACTTTTCTAAGCGACTTTTCTGCATCAATAGTCGTTTTCTTAGTTGCATTGCCACTTTGTTTGGGTGTTGCAGTTGCTTCGGGGGCACCGCCATTTTCGGGTATTATTGCCGGAGTAATTGGTGGAATTGTGGTTGGATATTTAAGCGGTTCTAATATAAGTGTTAGTGGACCTGCAGCAGGATTAACGTCAATAGTAGCGGCTGCAATTTTAGACTTAAAATTTTTTGAAGCCTTTTTGTTGGCAGTTTTTCTATCAGGAATAATTCAAGTAGCAATGGGATTGTTAAAGGCAGGAGTAATTGGCGATTTTATCCCTAATTCTGTAATAAAAGGAATGTTGGCTGCCATTGGAATTATTTTAATATTAAAACAAATTCCTCACTTTGTTGGATATGATGCAGACCCGGAAGGTGATGAAGAATTTTTTCAGTTAGATCAAGAAAATACATTTTCTGAGTTGTTCTCTTTGCTCAATCACTTTGAATTTGGTGCTTTTATTATAGCATTAGTTGGTGTTTCTATTTTGATGCTCTGGGAGAGTAATAGTATTAAAAACAGTAAAGTTTTTAAATTAATACCTGGGCCATTGTTAGCTGTAGTTATTGGTATATTTATAAATGAGTTGTTTGATTTATTCTGGCCTCAAATTTCGCTTAAAAGTGAACATCTTGTTCAACTTCCAATTTTTACATCTTCAGATGATTTTTTTTCTTCGCTTAAATATCCAGTTTGGAGCCAAATTTTAAATTATAAAGTTTGGATTGTAGCTTTTACAATTGCTATTGTGGCAAGCATTGAAACACTTCTAAGCATTGAAGCAGTGGATAAAATAGATCCTCAAAAAAACATTACTCCTGCCAATAAAGAATTAATTGCTCAAGGTATTGGCAATTCATTAAGCGGGCTAATTGGTGGGATTCCTATTACTTCTGTAATTGTAAGAAGTTCGGCAAATGTAAACTCAGGGGGCAAAACAAAACTTTCTACAATTTTGCATGGATTTTTTCTATTGCTTTCGGTCTTGTTTGTTGCATCTATATTGAATTTAATTCCCAAATCTGTTTTAGCTGCAATATTAATTTTAACTGGTTATAAGCTAGCTAACATTCAAATTTTTAAAGAGTATTATAAAAAAGGATTTGACCAATTTGCTCCTTTCATTATAACTATTATTGCGATTGTTTTTACAGATTTATTAAAAGGAATTGCAATTGGAATATTAGTAGGTTTGTTTTTTACTATAAGAAGTAACTTTAGGACAAGTATTTTTATAATTAAAGACAACAACAATTATTTAATTCGTTTAAGAAAAGAAGTTTCTTTTTTAAATAAGAGTTTCGTAAAAAGAAGCTTAGCAAAAATCCCTAATAATTCTGCAGTAATAATTGATCCTACAAAAGCAGAATTTATTGACAAAGATATTGTTGATTTGGTAAATGATTTTATTGAAACATCAAGCAGTAAAGGAATAAGAGTGTATATAGAAAGAATAAAAGGTAAGCCTGAAGTTTTTATAGATACTGCCCATAAACAAATTAAAAGCTAAAATTTAATAATATATGAAATCGTTCGAAAAATTATTACTAGAAAACAAAGCCTGGGCAAAAGAAAAATTAGAGAACGACCCTGATTTTTTTAATAATTTAGCAGGAATTCAAAATCCCGAGTTTCTTTGGATTGGCTGCAGTGATAGCAGAGTTTCAGCCAACGAAATTACCGGAACTCAGCCCGGAGAAATATTTGTTCATCGAAATATTGCCAATATGGTGGTTCATACTGATTTAAATTTACTTAGTGTTTTAGATTATGCGGTAAATCATCTGCACGTAAAACACATAATAGTTTGTGGGCATTATGGTTGTGGTGGAATAAAGGCAAGTATGACTAAACATTCTTTTGGAATTTTAAATAAGTGGTTAAGAAATATAAAAGATGTTTACAGAATTTATAGAAAAGAAATTGATGCTTTGCACAGCGAGGGAGAAAAAGTAAACATGCTTACAGAATTAAATGTAAAAGAACAATGCTTAAATTTAATTCAAACATCAATTGTGCAGAAGTCATGGAAACATAATGGATATCCTCAAATTCACGGTTGGGTTTATGGATTATCTACTGGCATAATAAAACCTATTATTGATATACCTGTTGGAACCCATTTGGATGATATTTACGAATTTGATGACTTATAAATTTTTTATTAATTTAAGCACATATTCCAATTGTTCCAGTCTGCTTAAATCGCTGTTATCTAAAACAATTGCATCTTCTGCTTTTATAAGTGGATTTTCTTTTCTATGAGTATCTTGGTAATCTCTTGACTCTAAATTTTTTTTAACTTCTTCCATTGAGACCAACATACCTTTAGAATGCAATTCATCGTAGCGCCGTTGCATTCTTATTTCTAAATCAGCGGTCATAAAAATTTTTAGTTCGGCATCCGGAAAAACATTTGTTCCTATGTCTCGCCCTTCCATAACTACAGCTTTCCCTTTTCCTAATTTTTTTTGGATGGCTACCATTTTTTCTCTTACCTCTTTTATAATACTTACATCCGAAACCATATTGGAAACACTCATTTGACGAATTTCTACTTCTACATTTTCAGAATTTAAATAAGTGTCAGAACCTTTGGTAGAAGGATTGTATTTAAAGGATAGATGAATATCTTTAAGTTGTTCAATAACATTTTGTTCAAATTTTTCTTGTGAAGGATGTAAACCTTTGCGAATCAAAAAAAGGGTAGTTGCTCTATACATTGCTCCCGTATCAATGTAAGAATATCCTAATTTTACTGCTAGAGCTTTTGCTAAAGTACTTTTTCCACAAGAAGAATATCCATCAATTGCAATAGTTATTGCATCCATATTTTAAAAATGTTGATGCAGTAAAAGTAATATTGCAAATTTATTTTACCTAACTCTTTTTATGAAAATCTGATGGTTTAAAAATTAAGGAAATATGATTTGAATTTCCAAAAAAATGGTATTTGCCCCAGCCGTATGAAAAGATAAATTTAGATAACTTAAATCCAACCCCGGCAGAAAATCCTATTAATCCAGACTTATCTTCCAGTTTTAATTCTTGTTGTTTTCTAACCTGGTATCCAAATCTTAAATTGAAATATTTAGAAATTAAAAATTCCGCGCCAAGTGAAAAATGCCTTGAAAGATTTTTTCCAAAACCAGATTTAGAAACAATTTCTTGTCCGGATATTGGATCAAAACTTTTAGTTGTATCAGCTTGAACCAATTTCCAATTGTGAATATTGTCGTACATTACTAAAAACCTCAGAGGAACATGTTCAAGTTTATAGGCAATTGCTGCTTGTGTTTGTAATGGCAGGTTATCTCTTGTTGAGGTATATGATTTGAGTTGAGCACCTATATTTCTTGCAAGCACTGTAGCGCTAAAAAGTTTTCCCGGATGTTGGTAATGTCCTGCAATATCTAATGCAAGTCCAAATGAACGATAGGTTTCGTAGGCAGAATAAATTGTTTTAAAGTTTCCCCCAACGGAAATAACTTCGTTTAATTGTTTTCCCCAGCCTACAGAAAGGCAGTAATCTGAGGCAGAAAAATTACCTGTAATGGATGATGTTTCGTCTGTTTGAGTGAACTTTCCATAATTTAAATAGGTAAGTGAAGCACTAAAAATTCCTTGCTTCCTTTCTTTCGCAACATAACCTATTACTCCATAGTTTGCATCAGAAATATAATTTACATAATTTAAAGATACTTGACCACTCATTTCTGTATTTAGCAAAGAAGGATTTTGATATGCTAAAGTGCTTTCGTAATCCTTTATTGCTATTGATGTTCCGTTGGTTGCTCCTAATCTTGCTGAGGGCAAAAAGTTTAAAAAATTATAGGTAGTTCTGGCTTTTGTTTGCGATTTTACTTGAGAAAATATAAAACAAAAAATAACTATTGTTGGTAACAATAAAACTCTATGAACTAAACTAAAAGTGTTTCTTTTTTTCATGATTTACTTTCTCAAAGATAAAACAAGCAATTTAAACGATAAGTATTATTTTTTATTGTATTCATCACGGGTCAACATCAACAATTACTCGTGTGCCTTTAACAGTGGAATGGTTATGAAAAGAATTAATAATTTCTTTAATTGCTAATTTTGCTTGCGAAAAGGATTTGTTTTTGTCCCATTTAAAAAGAATTTGCATTTGATAATTGTTTCTGATTTTCTGCACAAAAGGAAATTCTGGTCCTAGAACATTAGAAGCAAAAGTTGTTTTTAAGTAATTACAAAGTTCGTTAGCAGCAAAATCTACTTCATGTTTATCTTTGTGAAGCACTAAAATTTTAATCAATTTAGTAAAAGGCGGGTAATTAAATTGTTTTCTTTCTGCCAATTGCCAACTGTAAAAATCATCAATATTTGCTGAGTTTAATACATAATCAAAGATTTGATTTTTAGTATTGTACGTTTGAATTAATACTGTTCCTTGTTTTTTTCTTCTTCCTGCTCTACCACTCACTTGTACCATCATTTGAAAAGCACGTTCAAACGTTCTGTAGTCAGGAAAATGCAACAGTGAATCTGCATTTAAAATGCCAACTAAAGAAATATTGCTAAAGTCTAAACCTTTTGAAAGCATCTGTGTGCCCACTAAAACATCAATGTTACCTGACTCAAACTCATTTACAATTTTATTGTAAGAAAATTTTGATCGGGTGGAATCTAAATCAAACCTTGCAATTCTCAATTCTGGAATTATTAAAGACAAATCTTCTTCCACTTTTTCTGTTCCAAATCCTTGCATTGTGATTCTTGTGCTACCACATTTTTTACAGTTTTTTGGTGGAGTCTCATAATATCCGCAATAATGACATCTTATAACGTTAATTGATTTGTGGTAGTTTAACGAAACATCACAGTTTATGCAATAAGGAACCCAACCGCAGCTCTCGCAAATTAACACAGGAGAAAATCCTCTACGGTTTTGAAAAAGCAAAACTTGCTCCTTGTTTTTAACAGCGGTTTTTATGGAATTAACTAACTCTTCTGTTAAATATTTAGGAGTATTGATCTGATACTTTTGCTTTAATAAGTCAACTAAAACAATATGAGGTAAAATACTATCTCCAAATCTTGTATTTAAATCAACCCTAAAGTATTTGCCATTACTACAATTAAAAAGAGTTTCTACGCTTGGTGTTGCAGAGCCCAGTAATACTTTTGCCTTAAAAACATGGGCCAAGTATATGGCACAATCTCTTGCATTATACCTTGGCGATGGTTCGTGTTGTTTGTAGGAAGAATCATGTTCTTCATCAATAATAACAAGCCCTAATTTTGCAAACGGTAAAAAGATTGACGAACGAGCTCCAACAACTAATAAAGGAATTTTAGAAGTAAAAACATTTTTATAAATCTCGGCTCTTTGCTGTTCATTAATTCTTGAATGATAAACCAACACGCTATCTCCAAAAATTATTTTTAGCCGTGTTATCAATTGCTGAGTTAATGCAATTTCTGGCAATAATAGCAAACAAGAATTCCCGTTTTGTAGTTCATCGTTAATTAGTTTAGAGTAAATTTCAGTTTTCCCACTTCCTGTTATTCCGTTTAATAATCCTATATTTTGTTTAGTAAAATAATTTTTAATTGAATTAAATACTTCTTGTTGGTTTAATGAAAGCTCAATTTTAAATTCATTGTTTTTTTCTATTTGCAGCCTGTCGGTATCTAAAACTTCCTGAATTAAAATTTCATGTTTAATTAACGTATTGTATGAAGAAGTGCTTAGATTTTTATTTTGTAATAATTTCTTTTTTGAAACAGGTAAAGTTGTTTTTCCATCTTGTTTAGAGAGGCTCAGAAAATAAAGAATGATATCTAAATGTTTCGGATTTTTTTGTTCTAAATTATTGATGAGTTCTAAAAACTCTTGTTCATTTTTGTATTTAGGATTTAATTTTACAAAAGTTTCTTTTAATGATTTTTCATGTTCCTTTAAAATTTCCTCTACAATAAAAATGCCTTTTGACAATAGATTGCTCAGTTTAGATTTCCCAATAATATTCTTTAATTCATCTAAATTTTTACCTTCTTGGTTCAATGACATTACTTTTATTAATTCCTGCTCATCTTCGTCTAAGTGCTCCCATTCAAAATTTAAATATTCTTTGTTGATGTCAATATTAAACTTGATTTTGGAACTGCTTTGTGGCCTTAGCACTGAAGGCAATGCTGCAGCAAAAACTTCTCCTAAATTGCACATATAATACTCTGAAATCCAATGCCAAAAATTTAAATGTAATTCACTAATTACTGGTTTTTCGTCCAGGATTTCTTCAATTTTTCTGGTTTGATACGAATCAGGGATTGTGGAATGAATAGAAAATACTATGCCTGTATAAAGTTTGGATGTTCTAACAGGAACTATAACTCTTTGGCCAACTTTTAATCTCGATTTTAAACTATCCGGGATGCTATAAGTAAATGTTCCGGATAAACTAAGGGGCAAAACAACTTCTGCAAATAATTCTAAACTGCCCTTTTTTAAACTCATCTAAAAAAATGTTTAATTGCAAATCACAATTTACAAAACGTGTTATAAACAAATTTACAACAAAAAAAAGAAATAGAAACTATTGCTCTCATTTAGTAATTGTGCTTACAGATTTATTTTTTTCTAAAAAATATTTCAACTGGCACTCCTTTAAAATCGAAAATTTCGCGGAGTTTATTTTCTAAAAATCTTTTGTATGGTTCTTTAATGTATTGTGGTAAGTTGCAAAAGAATGCAAACGAGGGAAAGTGAGTTGGCAACTGCGTAATAAACTTAATGTGAATATATTTTCCTTTGTTTGCCGGAGGTGGGTACGCTTGAATAATTGGCAACAATAAATCGTTTAATTTTCTTGTTGGTATTTTCTTTTTTCTATTGTTAAAAACTTCAATAGCCTCTTCAAGTGCTTTAATAACTCTTTGCTTATTTGTAACAGAAATAAATAAAATTGGCACATCTTTAAATGGAACTATTTTCTCTAGAATTCTATTTTTAAAATCATCGGTAGAATGATTGTCTTTTTCTATTAAATCCCATTTATTTACAAGAATAACAACTCCTTTGTGGTTCTTTTGAATTAAACTAAAAATGTTTAAGTCTTGTGATTCTAGTCCATCTTTGGCATCAAGCATCAACAAAGCAACATCACATTCTTCTATTGCTCTAATGCTTCGCATAACAGAGTAAAATTCTAAATCTTCGTGCACCTTACTTTTCTTACGTAATCCGGCTGTGTCAATCAAGAAGAAATCAAACCCAAATGAGTTAAATCTTGTGTAAATTGTATCTCTGGTTGTTCCAGCTAGTGGGGTAACGATGTTTCTATCAACTCCTAATAATGCATTTAACAGAGAAGATTTCCCAACGTTTGGTCTTCCAACTATCGCAATTTTTGGAATGTCTAAATCAACCTCTGGTTCTTTTTCGGGCAAAACTTTTAAAAGTTCATCTAATAATTCTCCGGTGCCAGAACCGCTTACAGCAGAAATGGTATAAAAATTATCAAACCCTAATGAATAAAATTCTGTTGCAGCTAATAATCTATCAGAATTGTCAACTTTGTTAACTACCAAAAAAACATCTTTTTTAGATCTTCTTAATAATTTTGCTACCGTTTCATCTAAGTCTAAAATTCCATTTGCAGCATCCACTACAAATAATATGGCTTGGGCTTCTTCAATTGCAATTTCTACTTGCGATCTAATTTCTCCTTCAAAAACATCGTCAGATCCTTTTACGTAACCTCCAGTATCCACAACTGTAAATTCTCTACCATTCCATTCGCACTTGCCGTAATGCCTATCTCTTGTTACACCACTTTCCGAATCAACAATTGCTTTTCTAGATTCTGTTAATCGATTAAAAAGTGTCGATTTTCCTACATTTGGTCTCCCAACTATTGCTACTATATTGTTCACGTTATTATTTATTTTTTAATCTTCGTATCCGAAATTTTTTAATGCTCTGGGATTTTCCCGCCAATCTTTATCTACTTTTACAAACAATCCCAAAAAGATTTTTTTACCTAAAAATCCTTCAATCTCTCGCCTTGATTTTATTCCCAATTGTTTTATTGCTTTACCTTGGTTTCCAATTATTATTCCTTTTTGAGAATCACGAGAGACGATAATATTACAATTTATTTTATCAATGTTTGGTAATTCCTCATAAGATTCAACTACAACCTCAACAGAGTAAGGAATTTCTTTGTCGTAATATTTTAATATGTTTCCTCTGATAATTTCCGAAACAAAAAACCTAGTGGTTCTATCAGTCAAATCATTTTGATCAAAATACGGAGGATTTTCTGGTAAGTTTTTTAATAATAAATCCAATAAAAGTTTTGCGCCAAATCCTGTTTTTGCACTTATAGGAATAACATCAGAGTTTGGAAATTCTCTTTTATTTCTTGCAACAATATCCTCTAAAACTTTTTCATCTAGCAAATCTATTTTATTGATAAGCACATATACGGGAACTTTTGCATTTTTGATTTTTACCAAAGCATTTTCGGGTAAAGGAGTATCATTAGTTGCATCAATTACCAGTAAAATTATATCTGCATCAATTAAAGCTTCGTTCACCACTTTCATCATACTTTGGTGCAATTTATATGCAGGTATAATGATGCCCGGAGTATCAGAAAATACCATCTGGTAATTTTCTCCATTCAAAATCCCTAAAATTCTATGGCGTGTAGTTTGTGCTTTGGCATTGGTTATAGACAAGGCTTGACCCAACAATTTGTTCATTAATGTTGATTTTCCAGCATTGGGATTACCTAAAATATTTACATAGCCTGATTTAAAGGACATTAAATTTGTTTTTTTATTTGGATAGCAAAGAAACGAAATATATCTTTGTACTCACCAAAAAGAAGTTCTAACAACATAAAAATATAGTGCGGGATGGAGCAGTTGGTAGCTCGTTGGGCTCATAACCCAAAGGCCGTCGGTTCGAGTCCGGCTCCCGCTACCTAAGAGAGTCAATTTACGTTGACTCTTTTTTTTTGTTTCATTTTATCAAATTTTAGATAAAAGAAAAAACAAGCAATTAATTTATATTTGTATTAATTTTTAAACATGGCTCAAAGTATTCTGCTCTTAGTACTAAGTTTTTTAACTCTATTTTTTCAGAAGAACGAAAAGAAAGAGATTACATTTCTGTCGCAAGATAATTTAGTAATTACAGCTGATCTGTATGTTGCAAAAGCTACTTCAAAGCCAATATTGCTTTGCCATCAAGCAGAATTTAGTAGAGGCGAATATTTAGAAATTGCACCCGAACTAGTAAAATCAGGGTTCACTTGTTTGGCAATAGATCAAAGATCAGGCAAAGAATGCAAAGGAATAAAGAACAAAACTAATGAAGAAGCTATTAAAAAGAAATTAAAAACTAATTTTCTAGACGCTCAAAAAGATATAGAAGCTTCTATTGATTATATGTATGAAAGATTTCAGCAACCTGTAATAGTTTTTGGAAGTTCCTATTCTGCTTCGCTTGCCTTGAGAATAGCATCTGAAAGCAAAAAAGTAAGAGCAGTTATTGCATTTAGTCCTGGTGAATATTTTACTGAACAATTTTCTGTTTTAGAAAGTTGTGCTTCTATAAAACAACCTGTTTTTATAACAGGCTCTAAAGAAGAGGTGATGCAGCTAAAAGATTATTTAAATGATTCTCCTTCACGAACAAAACAAATGTTTATTCCAAATTCCAAAGGTACACATGGAGCCAAAGTTTTATGGACTAATTCTTATGATAAATTGGAGTATTGGCAAGCACTGAAAGAGTTTTTGGGAAAGGTACAAAAATATTGATGGCAATGGAAGAAGGATTAGTTATCAAATCTACGGGAAGTTGGTACGATGTATTAAAAAACGATAAGGAGATTATTCAGTGCAGAATTAAGGGAAATATAAGACTAAAAGGAATTAAAAACACCAATCCGGTAACCGTTGGCGATAGTGTAGATATTGAACAGTCTCTAAATGGCGAATGGATGATAGCTGATATTCACCCAAGGAAAAATTATATCATTAGAAAATCAATTAATTTATCTAAAAAAAATCAAATAATTGCCAGTAACATCGACTTTGCCTTTTTAATTGTTACACTAAAAAATCCAAGAACTTCATTTGGTTTTATAGATAGATTTTTAGTTACGGCTGAGGCTTATTCCATTAAGCCAATTTTGGTTTTAAATAAGATGGATTTATATGATAAAAATGATGAAATGCTGATGGAAGAATTTGAATATATATATTCTCAAATTGGGTATAAAATTTTAAAAACATCCATTGTTTCTGGCCAAGGAATTCAAGAATTAAAAGAATTGGTGTCTTCAGGAACATCAATGTTCTCAGGTCATTCTGGTGTAGGCAAATCTAGTTTATTAAATTGTATAGAAAAAGATTTGGATTTACGAACCGGAAAAATTTCTGATGTTCATTCAAAAGGAAAGCATACAACAACTTTTGCCGAAATGATTTTATTAAAATCCGGTGGAAAAGTTATTGATACTCCGGGCATAAAAGAGCTGGGAATAGTTGACCTTGAAAAACATGAGATCAGAGATTTTTTTCCTGAGATGCAGCAAATTTCTCATTTGTGTAAATTTAATAATTGTTTGCATATAAACGAACCAGGCTGCAAAGTATTAAGTGCTGTGGAGGACGAAACAATATCAGGCAGTAGATATTTGAGTTACTTGAGTATTTTCCAAAATGAATTAATGGAAGAAAAAGATTATACCAGCTAAATAATCAGTATAGTTTTTAAAAATTTTATTATTTTGTGCGTTACAATAATTACAGTGAAGAACAAGTTTAAATTATTTATTTTATTTTTTTCGTTGTTTTTTTTATCCAAGTTTTCTTTCGGGCAATTGAAAGATGAGGGACTGTGTTATGTAAAAAATTACAGTTCTACCGAGCTTCGATTTCAACCCCAAACTTGGGCTATTGCTCAGGATTTAAGAGGAGTTATGTTCTTTGGAACAACATCAGGAATATTAGAATTTGATGGTGCAAATTGGTGGGTTTTTCATCAAACTCTAATAAGGTCTTTATGTTTAGATTCTGTTTCTGGTATTGTTTATGCCGGTGGTGTTGGTGATTTTGGTTATATTTCAGCTGACAAAAAAGGAAGGTCTACTTATATATCACTTTTGGATAAAGTTCCAACTAAGTATCGAGATTTTGGGAATATCTGGTACACGTATGTTACTCCCAAGGGCATTTATTTTATTGGTAACGATAAAATTTTCAGACTAAAAGACGGAAAAATTAGGGTTTGGACTTCTGAAAATCAAAGTTTTCATACCGCATTTAAATTAGGCAATTCTGTTTATATTAGAGATAAATCAAGAGGTTTATTGCAAATTAAGGACGAAACTATAGAAATTATTGAGGGGTCTGAATCGTTAGGTGATGACAAAATTTATGGAATAATTCCGATTAATGAAAATGAGTTTTTGCTCTGTTCAAGTAATCATGGATTGGTTAAATTGATAGCAAATAATAGGAAAAAATATAATTCAGAAAATGAAATAGTAGCTCCTGTAAAGTTTGAAGTTCTTAAAAATAAAATTTCGGAATTTTTAATCGAAAGTTCTCCTTACAATATGATTCAACTAAAAGATAGTAGTTTTGTAATTGGCACCTTAAAGGCGGGATTAGTTTGTTTAAACAAAAACCTCAAATCATACTCCCTAATTGGCAAGTCAGATGGACTTTTAGACCTTCAAGTCAACAAAGTTTTTCAAGATAAGCAAGAGAATCTTTGGTTAGCATTAAATAGTTCGATTTCGTTGGTTGACTACAAATCTCCCTATCGATTTTATCATGAAAAGATTGGTTTACAAGGTAATGTTGAGTCAATTGAAAAGTTTAAGGGCAAATATTATTTTGCTGGTTCTCAAGGACTGTTTGTAAAAGAAGATAGTAAAATTAACATAAACAAAATAAATCAAGCCGGAAATGAATGTTGGACAATAAAAAGTGTAAAAGACCCTATTGGCAGAGGTTCTATTTTACTGCTAGGAAATAGAAATGGGCTTTTTGAAGTAGTAGGAGAAAAATGCAACAAATTGTTCGATGAATCTTCAGTATATTTTATTTATCAATCAAAGAAATATTCAAATGAACTTTACTTAGGTTTAGTAGATGGATTGTATTTGTTGGAGTATAATTCTGGCACTTGGATTCCTAAAGGATACGTTGGTGAGTTTACCAATACAATTCGATCAATTGCTGAAGATTTAGAAGGAAATATTTGGGCAACTTCTCATGTACCAGAATGTGTATACAAAATTAAAAGATATGACAGCTTTTCTCTAGGAAAAAAAATAATAAAGTATAATGTTGAAGAGTTCAACGAAAACAATGGATGGATAAACGGCCAAGGCAATCCATTTTTACTAGGTAATAAAATTATTATTTACTCTCAAGAAGGTGTTTTTGAGCCACAGACAACAAAAAAAGGTACAAAGTTTGTAAAATATTCAAAAAATGGGTTTGAAAAGATAAGTAGCAATGATTTTAAATATATGGTGATTGATTCCATAGAAAATATTTGGATAACTTCTTCTTCAAATGAAACAGGACTTGAAAAAGTAAATTTGGGTGTAATTAAAAATACAAAAAACCGAAGTAAATATTTTGAAGATTTACCTTTTAGAAGAATAAGCGATGAGTTTGTGCCTACTACTATTTTAGTTGATGGAGAGGGGAAAGCTTGGTATGGTCTAATATCCGGATCAATTACATACAACTCCAAGGTAAAATCAAATACCCCATATTACTCTTTCAATAGCCTAATCAGATACATTTTAAATGGAAGTGATACTTTTTTTGGTGGTAGTTTTATAAAAAATGTTTTTTCCAAGTATCAAAAAGAAAAAGTAACAACCCTTTCATTAACTCAAACAGAAAATACCCAGAACATTTTTTCATACAAAAACAACAACTTAACATTCCAATGTGGCTCGTCCAGTTATCTTCTTTCCAACTACAACCAATATTCCTTTTTTTTAGAGGGGAATGATGAAAAATGGTCTGTATGGTCATCAAAATCCGAAAAAGTTTATACCAATTTATCCGAAGGGAATTATGTTTTTAAGGTAAAATGCAAAAATAATTTTCAAAAAGTAGGAACAATAGCAGAATATAAATTTACAATTCTGCCGCCATGGTACAGAACAGTTTGGGCATATATTAGTTATGTAATTTTAATAGTACTTTTTGTTATTATGGTGGTTCGCTTATATACAAAAGGGCTAAATAGAATTATACACTCTCAAACCTTTGAGCTTAAAAAGCAAAACGCTCAAATTGAACATAAAAACAAAGAAATTACCGACAGCATTTATTATGCAAAAAGAATTCAGGAAGCAATAATGCCTTCTCAGGATTTTATTTTAAAAATGTTTGCCGACAGTTTTATTTTCTTTAAACCTAAAGATATTGTAAGTGGAGATTTTTATTGGGCTGGAATTAAAGAAGGAAAAAATGTTATTGCAGCAGTAGATTGCACCGGTCATGGAGTGCCTGGTGCCTTTATGAGTTTGATGGGAAATGAAAATTTAAACGAAATAATTAACGAGAAAGGGGTTACGCAGCCTAATTTAATTTTGGAACAATTGCGTAACAATATTATAAGAGATTTAAAACAAAACGAAGAGGGCAGCAGCTCTAAAGACGGAATGGACGTTGGATTAATTTCTTACGAGCCCAGTTCTTACGAGTTAAATTTTGCGGGAGCAAACAATCCAGTATACATAGTAAGAAGTAAATTAAATGAAAATATAGAAGGAGTTGAAATATCTGAAGAAAATGCTTCTCACAAACTTTTTGAAATAAAAGGGAATAAATTTCCTGTAGGTGTTTTTTTAGGAAAGGAGCTCCCCCCATTTACAAACCATAAAATAAAAGTGCTTCCTGGAGACAGTGTTTATCTTTTTTCAGATGGTTATCCTGATCAATTTGGCGGACCAAAAGGAAAGAAGTTTAAATATAATCAACTAAAAAAAGTATTGCTCGACAACCAACATATTTCTGTTCGTTCAAATGCAAAAACATTAGAAGAAATTTTAAAGGATTGGCAAGGAGACTTAGAACAAGTGGATGATATCTTAATAATTGGATTTAAGATTTCATGATAAAAAAAATTCTTAATTACGATACTTATCAGTTAATTACGAAACTAAGTATTTTTAAAATTTATAATTTCATACTTCTTGTTTTAAGTTACTCATTCTCTAAAATCACAGGAAATATGATTCATTGGGGCATGCCTGTTAGCATTGCTATTGAGCCAACAACTGCTTGTAATCTTCGCTGCCCGGAGTGCCCAAGTGGCCTAAGAAACTTCTCAAGGCCAACCGGTAATTTAAAAGTAAATTTTTTCAGTTCAATTATTGGTCAAATTAGTAAGCACACATATTATCTCATATTTTATTTTCAGGGCGAACCATACATCAATCCTTCATTTTTAGAAATGGTAAAAGAGGCAAGTAGCAAAGGTATTTACACTGCAACATCAACAAACGCACACTTCTTAAGCAAAGAAAATTCAATAAAAACAGTGGAGTCTGGCCTTAACAGATTAATTATATCTATTGATGGAACAACGCAAGAAACTTACAGTAGCTATAGAATTGAAGGATCTTTAGAAAAAGTAATTGAAGGCACCAAAAATATTGTTGAAGCAAAAAAACAGCTCAACTCAAAGTCTCCCTATTTAATTTTTCAGTATTTGGTGGTTAAGCCAAACGAACATCAAATTAACGATGCAAAAAAACTCGCAATTGATTTGGGCGTAGATGAAATTAGATTTAAAACAGCTCAGATTTATGACTTTGAAAAAGGAAGCGATTTGATTCCTGACAATCCAAAATATTCTAGATATAAAAAAGATAGTTTAGGTAAGTTTATCATCGACAATCCTCTTTTAAATCACTGCTGGCGATTGTGGCATTCTCCAGTTATTACGTGGGATGGGAATGTGGTTCCATGTTGTTTTGACAAAGATGCTAAACACAGATTAGGTAATTTAAACGAACAAAGTTTTAAGGAAGTTTGGCGTAGCGATAAGTACAATAAATTTAGAAGCTCGGTTTTACGCAGCAGAAAAGAAATTGATATTTGTGCAAATTGCTCCGAAGGCACAAAAGTCTGGGCTTGATTTTATGGCAATACACAACGATCTTGGCAAAGAAGGAGAGCAGGCTGCTTGCGAATTTCTTAAAAATTTAGGATATCAAATTTTAGGAATAAATTTAATTTTTGGGAAAGCAGAGATAGATATATTAGCTTTGTACAAAAATGTGCTAATTGTTGTGGAGGTAAAAACTAGAACATCTGCTGCTTTTGGAAATCCCGAAGAATTTGTTTCAGAAAAAAAACAACATCTTTTATTTTCTGCTGCAGAAGATTACCTAAACCAAGAGAGTTTAGATTATGAAGTTCAATTTGATATTATTTCTATAATTAGCAATAACAATACTTTTATTATAAATCATATTCCAAACGCTTTTTTCCCTCACTAAAAATTATGGCAAAAAAAATATCCTCTTCCTTACCATTCTTCGATAACGAGGAAGAAAAAAAAGGCAAACGTACTAGAATTCCTGCTAAAACAGATGCAAACCGCAAACCATCAAATTCGTCTTACGATAGAAAAAAATCGGATGATAACAGTGGAAGAAGTTATGGTGGCGCAAAGGCTGGTTATACAAGAGTTGCTTCAAAAGAAAGGGAAGTAGAAAAATCAAACTTTTCTGGTGGAGAAAAACGAACTTACGATAAATCTAAAACCGGATTTGGTTCTAAACCTTCGTTCCAAAAATCTGTTGACAATCGTAGGTTTGATAAAACTGAAAAAAGAGATTTTGATAAATCAAAATTCTCAAAAGAATCTAATTCTTCTAGGCCCTATGAAAAGAGGAATATGGAAAGACCAAAAGATGAAGGGGACGAAAGAAATAAACCCAGTTATCCAAGAAAAAATTCCTATTCTAAACCTGATGATGGACCAAGAACCAGAAAATCTTTTGGAGATAAATCCAAAACTTTAGATGACAATTCTAAACCTAAATTTTTTAGAGAGTCGGAATCAAAAGATTCTACAAAAAGCAGTTATAGAGGTAAAAGTGCTTTTAGCAAAGCGCCAACAAAAAAATATGGTTCTTCAGACAAAGAATCCTACAGCGAGGAAGAAGAAGTTAAACGATACAAGGGGATAGAACGAAGAAAAGATTTTATCAAATCTGGTTCATCTCAAAAAAGCACTTACAGCAAAGAATCTTCTATTGATAAAAAAAACGATGACGGCCTTGAACGTTTAAATAAAGTAATTTCTAATGCAGGAATTTGCAGTAGGAGAGAGGCGGATAAGCTAATTGAATCGGGTGTTATTACCGTAAATTCAAAAATTGTTACCGAACTTGGTTTTAAAATAAAACCTACTGATATTATTCATTACGGTGGACAATTGTTGAGCAAAGAAAAAATGGTTTACTTGCTATTAAACAAACCAAAAGATTACATCACAACTATGGACGATCCTCAGAAAAGAAGAACCATATTAGATTTAATTCACGGTGCTTGCAAAGAAAGAGTTTATCCTGTTGGTAGGTTAGACAGAAACACAACAGGTTTGCTTTTGCTAACTAACGATGGTGAGTTGACCAAGAGATTAACTCATCCCAAATACGAGAAAGAAAAAATTTATCATGTAGAATTAGACAAACCTTTTTCTAAAAAAGATATGATTACTGTTCAGCAAGGAATAGAGTTGGAAGATGGTTTTGTAAAGGTAGATGAGATAAGTTATGTAGAAAACGCAAAGACCAAAAAGGAAGTAGGAGTAGTAATTCATTCCGGCAAAAATAGAATTGTAAGAAGAATTTTTGAATCTTTAGAATACAGAGTGGTTAAACTAGACAGAGTAGTTTTTTCGGGACTCACAAAAAAAGATTTACCACGTGGAAGATGGAGATTTTTAACTAATGCGGAGGTTTCTATGCTTTATGGAATGGACAAATAATTGTTATTTACTCCATTCTTTTAAACTATCTGTTGCATTTTTTGAATAAGCAGAGTTTTTTGAAATAAGTTCATTGAGTAGTTTCGTTGATTCAATTCTGTTACTTAAGTTTTTTAAACATATAGCCTTGAGCCAAAGTGCCTGCTCATAATCTGCTGACCCACTTTTGTTTTTTATAATTCTATCCAACTGTCCTATTGCTTTTGTGTAATTTTTTTGCTCTATAAATTTTTTTGCTGCTTTAATTTTCAGCGCTTCACTCTCTTTTTCATTTATTTTACTGTCTACGGAAGTTCTTTTTTTGCTTGTGCTAACTACAACAATTTCATTTAAAGTGGAATTAGTGTTATCTCTTTCCATTGCCGGAAAAGAGGAAGGTGAGGTATAAGTTGGTGCCGAAGGACTTGCACCTCTTGTACTTTTATTAGACATAAAATTATCTGTTGTGATGTTGATACTTTCGGTTACGACGATCTCTTTTGATTTTTTATTCTCCACAGAAGTTTGTTTTGCATCATCTAAACTTTGTTCGAATTTTGCGGCATTTTCAGTTGAAGCTAAATCCTCTGATGCGGCATTTTTTGGAGCGGGTGATGCCTTTTCTGCTATTTCTAATTTTTTTATTGGTTCCGATGGAACATAACTTTCTTCATCGCGATTTTCCGATTTTCTTAGTGCAATTTCGGTGATGGTTTTATTCGATGAAATTTCGCTTTCTTCGGCTTGCTTTCTTTTTTCTTGTGCCACCTTCGATTCTACCTCATTAATTGTTTGCTCCACACTTTTGTCAGTGTTTACGGTATTTATAGGAGTTGTTGATACTTCAGTTTTTAAAGAGTTTGTTTCATTTAATTTAACTTCATTGCTGGAAATTTCTATTTTTTCGGATTTTTTTAAGAATAAAAAGGAGATGCCTAACACAATAAATAATGAGGCGGCAGCAGAAAAGTATACCCACATATTAATTTTTTTACCTCCTTCTGCTAACACAAGTTTTGCTTTTTGAGAATCATACAATTTATTCTTTTCAAGCAAAATCAATCCCTCCAACGAATCAGCACACATTTCGCAAAAGGAACAATGTTGTTCTATTCTATTTTTTTCAGAATTAGATAAATTATCTTTAATGTAATTTTCAAATTCTAAATCAGTAATACATGCTGATATGTCTTTACTCGTTTTCATTTTCTTGTTTCATTTTTATCAAAAGATTTCTTTTGCCATTTTGTATAAAACTTTTTACTTTATTTAAATCATACTTAAGTAGAGTTGATATTTCTTGGTAGGATTTTTTCTCTAAATAAAATAATTTCACACATACTTTTTGTTCATCGTTTAACAATTCTAGATTGGTTTCAAGTGAAACAAACATATTTTCTTTTTCATCATTATCATAAGGATGAAAAGAAAGTCTGTTTTCCATAAAATCATCAATTTTTTTTGTTTCAGGCGTTTTCTTAAGGGCCATCAAGCAATAGTTTTTGGAATAAACATAAAGCCAACTGCGGTAATTTTCAATTTTAAACCGTTTTATGTCTGTCATTAGCTTCTCAAAAATCTCCATGCACCAATCGCTTGCAGTGTCTTTTTCTTTGCAGTATTTAGCACAAATACCAAGCACAAAAACTTTATTCAACTCAAAGAATTTTCCAAAGGAAACAGTGTCTCCATTTTTATAATTTTCTATTAGTATTTCAAACTCTTCTTGCACCTTAATAATCTAATTACACCACTTTAATTACATCACATTATAAATTAACTTGTTGTAATGCAATTTCTTACAATCTTTTTTGCAAAATATTATTTTCATCCTTATGGAAAATACCTCAACAATTTATCCTATAAACATAAATAAAATATAACACTATGAAAACACAAATCTTTTCAATTTTTATTTTACTGGTTTTTATAAAAAACCTTACAGCCGAAACTAAAACTCAAAAAGCAAACTTAGACAAAGCTACAGTATTTTTGAGTGGAGCACAATTGAACTACAATCACACCATTAATTTTTCGAAAGGCGTTACTGAGTATGTGTTTGACGGAGTATCACCATTTTTGAATCAAAATTCCATTTTTTCTGCAGCAAAAGGCGATTTTTTTATTTTAGATACTAAGTATAACATCAGTTATCCAAAGGAAATAACTGCTAATAAAAGTACACCAAAATATTCAAATCAAATAAAAAACCTCGAAGACTCTTTATCTATTATTTTGTTTGACTTGGAAGAGATTAACGATAAAAAGAATGTCCTATTGAGCGAAAAAACTATGCTTACCAATAACCGAATGATGAAAGGGGAATATAAAAAAGATTCATTGGCGATTTTAAAAGATGGCATAGATTACTTAAGAAACAGGATGAACAATATTAACTTAGAATTACTAAAATTAAAAAAGAACGAATTTAAAGTAAACAAAAGGAAAGATTTTTTAGAACAAAAACTAGCTGAATACAATTCACTGGAAAGCCTTGTAAATGATGGTGCAACCACAAGTAATCTTCAGCCAATTTATCAGGTAATTATTACAATAAGTGCAGAAAATGCAGGAATTGGAAATTTAGGTTTTTCATATTTTGTAGCTCAAGCAGGATGGTCATCTGCCTATGAAGTTAGGGTGAATGGAAACGAAAACAAACTTGAATTTTTTCAGTTGGCCAAAATATTTCAAAATACAGGATTAGATTGGCAAAATGTGAATCTTGTTGTTTCAACAGGCAATCCGGGCATTTCTAATGTTAAGCCAAATTTAACAGCAATGATTTTAGGTTTTAGACCTATTAACAAAAACATAGAAATTTTATCAAAAACAAGAACAGAAGATTTATTGTCCTCGGTTACCACTGGATCAACTTTTTTAAATGAAGTAGACGATGAAACTAAATCTATTTACTTGAGTGATTATAATACACAAACTAATCAAATGACTAGAGTAGATTATAATATTCCAATCAAATACAACATAGAATCTAACAATCAAATTCACACAGTAAATATCAAAAAAAATAATCTAAATACTGATTTTAAATATGTGTCAATCCCAAAATTAGACAGTGATGCTTTCCTTACTGCTTCTATTGCAAATTGGGATGATTTGAATTTACTTCCCGGTGAAGCTAAAATATTTTTTGATGGTTCTTTTGTAGGAAATACAACTATTTCAAACATCAACACAAGTGATACGTTAAGCATTGACTTAGGAAGAGACAGAACTATTATTTGCGAAAGAAAGAAGTTGCCAAGTACCACAAAAGAAAAAATATTGTTAGATGCAAAGATCATTGAAACTGCTATTGAATTTTCGATTAGAAATACAAAAAATACAGTAATAAATTACTCTTTGGTGGATCAAATTCCAAAATCAAACGACAAGGACATAGAAGTTAAACTTATTCAATCGTCAAACGGAAAATTAAACGAGGACAATGGGCTTGTAACTTGGAATCTTAAATTAAATCCTAAAGAAACAAAAACTATTAAGTTAGTTTATCAAATAAAAATTCCCATCAATAAGGCAATTAGCGGTATCTAAATTAATTCTAAAAAGAGAGGTAAGTAAATTTTACCTCTCTTTTTGGTTTTAGTGTTTTGCAATTACAGAACAACTAAGCTATTTTTGTGTTTATCAAAATAAAATACTGATGAACCCTGATTACATCAATCCAATAAACATCGATAAAGTAGCTGAAAACCCTGGTTTGATGGAATTTCCGCACCACGTGGGAAGTGCAATGATAAAACCCGAAGACAGAGGAAAAATTAAATCAAAAGCGCTTACTTCCATGCAAGAACAAACGAACTTGCAGCTAAAAAATTTGTACGATCAAATGAAGCTCATTGCCGACCAAGCTAATAATATAAAAAAGAGAATTGAGGTTTCTGAAATGATTTACGACGCTCAATACAAGTTTGAGCCATTGGTTGGGCACATCTACTATTTGTATAAAAATAATAAAGGCGACAACATTTTAAGTATGCTTAGTCCAGAAGACTGGGGCAACAGCATCCCATACTCCGAAACATTAGCAAAAGTTAAAATGCTTGGAGATTACACTTGGGAAGTATTAGATTTGTAAATGAATCAACTGTTACCGTATTTCCCATTAGGCATTGTGGTTTTTCCCGGAGAAACAGCAAACCTCCATATTTTTGAACCTCGATACAAACAACTCATAAACGATTGTCAAAACGATTTGTCGTCATTTGGTATTCCATTTGTGCACGGAGCAAAATTTTCTGATTTAGGAATTGAAGTTATTGTTACAAAAGTAATTTCAACTGCAAACAATGGAGAAATGGACATAGAAATTAAAGGTAACAGAGTTTTTAAAATTATTGATTACAGAAATCCATTGCCCGAAAAATTATACAGTGGCGGAACTGTGGAATTCGTTAATTTTCCGGGAGACAAAAAAGATGTTGAGACCAACAGAAATTTTGTTAAATTCCTCAAAAGTTTTTTAGAAGACGAAGAAGAAAATTTTCAAGATTCACATTTGCTCTCTTACAGTCAAATAGCAGAGAATGTAATTCAAAGCCAAGAAGAAAAATATAAATTTTTGTGCCTAGGTTCTGCAGTTCAAATGAAAAGTTTTTTAATAAACTACATGAATATTGCTACTGAAATTAGTAAAAAAGAAAAGGAATTAGAAAATAGATTTTTCTTAAATTAATAAACATGAGATTGCTTATACAGCGTGTGAATCATGCTTCTGTTAGCATAGACAATTCGGTGTATTCTTCTATAAAAAATGGTCTTCTTGTTTTGTGTGGCATAGAAGAATTAGATGATGCTGATGATATAAATTGGTTGGTTCAAAAACTAATTAACCTAAGAATTTTTCCGGATGAAAATGGATTGATGAATCTTTCTATTAAAGATTTAAATTATGAAATTCTGTTTGTGAGTCAGTTTACATTACATGCTTCCACAAAAAAAGGGAATAGACCGTCTTTCATTAAAGCAGCAAAACCAGAAAAAGCCAAACAGCTTTACAACAATTTTGCTGAAGCATTAAATTTGGAAATTGGAGTAAATTTAAAGTGTGGAATTTTTGCAGCCGATATGAAAATCAATTTAGAAAATGATGGGCCTGTTACAATTATTATTGATTCAAAAAGTAGAGAGTAGATTCAATAAGCCCTTACATTATTACCTTCGTAATAATTTATAAACGCTTGGTTCGCAACTTTTGTTCCACCGTGAGTAGGATAGTTTCCAGAAAAATACCAATCGCCTTTATGATTTGGAATGGCTAAATGCAATCCTTCCAAACTTTGATAGATAACAGAAACTTCCGCTTTTACATCTTCTGACTTAATCATGGAGGCAATTTGTGTAGAAATTTCTTCGGCCGTAAAGTGCTTATAAATTTCTTTTGCTGCGTTTACAATTTCATTTTCTTTAGTGTTTATTTGCAATTTGCATTTTTGATAAACTTCCTCTATCAATTTTTCATTGCCTGATTTTTTCAACAATTCAATTGCTGCCTGAAAAGCAATAAAGTCTCCCATCTTAGCCATGTCAATTCCATAACAATCTGGGAAACGAATTTGTGGTGCCGATGAAACAATAACTATTTTTTTAGGTCCTAAACGATCTAATATTCTTATGATGCTTTGTTTTAATGTAGTGCCTCGTACAATAGAATCGTCCATTACAACCAGGGTGTCAACTCCATTATTTACGCAGCCATACGTTACGTCATATACGTGAGCAACCATTTCGTCTCTGTGCAAATCATCGGTTATAAATGTTCTAAGTTTAGCATCTTTGATAGCTAATTTTTCTATTCTTGGTTTTTCGGATAAAATTTCTTTTAGTTGCTCTGAACTTAAATTTTTGTTGTTTATACTAGTGAATTTTTTATTTGCTAAATAATTTTCTAATCCTTCTACCAGTCCATAAAATGCAACTTCTGCGGTGTTTGGAATAAAAGAAAAAACTGTGTTTTTTAAATCATAATTTAATTCTTTTAAAATAGTTTCCGTAAGTGCAAATCCAAGTTTTTTTCTTTCTTTATAAATGTCTGCATCACTTCCTCTCGAAAAATAAATTCTCTCAAATGAACACGAAATTTTTTCTGTAGATGGATTTATATTTACTTCGGAAATTGAATTGCTTTTTTTAATTATTAATGCATTTCCGGCTCCTAATTCTTTTATGTTTTCAATTTGAACATTAAATGCAGTTTGAATTGTTGGTCGTTCAGATGCAACAACAACTACTTCATCGTCTTGGTAATAAAATGCTGGTCTAATTGCTTGAGGGTCTCTTAAAACAAAAGCATCTCCATGCCCAATTAATCCTGCCATCACGTAGCCTCCGTCCCATTTCTTACTGGCTTCTTTTAAAATATTTTCAATGTCTAATTGTTCTGCAATTAATGGTGAAATTTGTTCGTTGTTAAACCCTTGTTCTTTAAATTTTTTAACCAGCTTATCATTTTCTATATCTAAAAAATGACCTATTCTTTCCATTACGGTAATGGTATCAGCTTTTTCCTTTGGATGTTGACCTAATTCTACCAGTTGTTGAAATAGTTCTTCAACATTAGTTAAATTAAAATTTCCAGCAACCACTAAGTTTTTACTTTTCCAATTGCTTTGACGCAAAAAAGGATGGCAACTCTCTATACTATTTACGCCATAAGTACCGTATCTTAAATGACCCAAAAAAATCTCACCTGTAAATGCAAGATTCTTTTTGAGCCAACTTGTATCTTTTAGTTTTTCGGGATTATTCTTTTTTACAAATTCAAA
>CAIMMJ010000058.1 GCA_903842515.1 uncultured Bacteroidota bacterium
TCAATTTGGTGCTCCCTAATATTTTCAGCCATAAAACCAAGGCTCACCGCTAAAAATAACATTAAAAACTCGGTGATATATTCCTTCCACTTTTTGGGATGGTGCGAGTGGTGATGTACTTCCATATTAATGCTTTTGCTCTTTTTGTTCTATATATTCCAGTAAGGCTAATCCACTTTGTTTGGCAACTCCCATAAACCTCACTGTATTTATTAGTAGCCCTATTCTTCGATTGATTTTTGGAAGTACTTCCGATTTAATTTGTTCTGAAAAAGCTTCCGAACAATAAATAATTTGTTTTGGCTTCTGTACACTTTTCAAAAAAACAACCTGAGCCGAATCAACTAATAATTGAGATGTATTTTCTCTGTTAACAACCGTATTGTTTCCAGACCTGTCATTAATTATTTTCTCCATAGCAACAGACTGCGGCATCCATTTGTACAACTCTTTCGAATATTCTCCCAACACAAATTCTGTTTCCATTGAACTGCTCCTTGCTTCTGCGGCTTCACAATCACTTGCATACTGTAAAATCTTATCTAATAAAACCGAATCTTTAATATACCGTAGTGACGCAGAGCTTTTCATTTGGTCATAGGTGTCATTTTTACTTAAAAAACGAAACACATTTGGTGGCAAATTTTGATATAAGCTATCTAGAGAAATTTGTTTATTTGCCATTAAATAAACGACAGCGGTATCAAATTCTGTTAACATTGATTTATCGCGTAAAACAACAGAATCAATGAGTTTGATATTGTTTTTTATATCTGATTGTAGCTGAAGAATGAGCTCATGTGACCTTTCTTTTTCTACATAAACTTCTCTTAAATTTTCGGCTAAAAAGCCTAGTGTAACTGCTAAAAACAACATTAAAAACTCGGTGATATATTCCTTCCACTTTTTGGGATGGTGCGAGTGGTGATGTACTTCCATAAGCGTATTAGTGTAAGACTGCTTGTAAGATAGGTAAAGATTTTATTTCATTAAACTTTTTGTAATGCCAACTTAAAGAGAGCTGAAATAATTCCAGGATTTTTTTTCGGTGGGCACCGTTTAACTCAATCGTTTCTAAATTATTATAAAACTGAAGGGTCATAAAACTAGACGCCGTTTGCGCTTCTACCCCTTCTAAAAAATAGGGATGCGCTGGTTTTTCTTCCACAAATTGACCTTCTTTGACATCTAAAAAAGGGCTGTCTGCACTATACTTTCCTTGCAGTCCAAAACCTAGGGTTTCACTCAAATGAATTAAAAAATAAATGGGCAAATTACTTACCAGTACAGGACCGCCTTTGTCCAATTGCTTGAGGGTGTCTTCAATTAAATAAAATAATTCGGGGTGGGGTTCGGGCTGTAAAATTTGTTGCAAAATTTCCACAATATATGTGGCCACTGCGTTTCGGACCACATTGGAATAAACTTGCTGGTATACATAACCCCAATTGGCTTCCTTTAAAATTTGCATTGCTTTTAAAGGACTGTGGTACGTTTCTAACTCGAGTATGGCACCTGGCTGATAAAAAACACCTTTGTTAGCACCCTTTTTATTGGACGTTCTAACCCCTTTAACAATATATTGTTGCAAACCAAAAAGCTCGGTATAAATAGATGTGATAATACTTGTGTCTCCGTATTTAGTAACACGTAACACAATACCCTTGGTGTTATGCAGCATATTTTTTTATAAGGCGCCAGTAAATTGTTTCAGAAAACGCATGTCGTTTTGAGAATACAATCTTAAATCGTTGATCTGGTATTTTAACTGCGTGATTCTTTCTACACCCATGCCAAACGCAAAGCCAGTATACTTTGTAGAATCGATACCAAAATTTTCTAGCACTTTTGGATGCACCATACCACTACCTAATATTTCTACCCAACCTGTGTGCTTACAAATATTACATCCTTTGCCACTACAAATTTGACAACTGATATCCATCTCCGCACTAGGCTCAGTGAAAGGAAAATAACTAGGTCTAAAACGCACTTTCACATCTTTGCCAAACATTTCTTGCACGAAAAAATAAAGTGTTTGCTTAAGGTCTGCAAAGCTTACATTTTCATCGA
>CAIMMJ010000059.1 GCA_903842515.1 uncultured Bacteroidota bacterium
GACACGCGTGTGCCAGCACTGAAAAAAAAAGACTCTCGCAAAGACGCTAAGGGTTTTCAATTAGTATGAAATTTCGTTTCCGTCATTGCTTTGCGTCTCTGCGTCTTTGCGAGATAACTCTTATAAATAAATAAAGACCCTAAATTTGTCTCTGCGAGACAAACGATCTAAAAAAATACGCTCGCAAAGACGCGAAGACGCTTTTTATAACGGATAAAGAAATTTGTTTAGGAATACTACTAAGTTCCTTCACTCTGTTCAGGATGACAGGTGCATAGTGCCAAAAAAATATTTGTTTTTGGAAAAGCACACGCGACACGCGTGCGCTAGCACTAAAAAAAAGACTCTCGCAAAGACGCGGCTTAATCCTTAACGCATCGAACAGAGAATCCGTATCTAGTATATATAGCTGTGGAGCCATGAAAGCCTTCCTGGGTGCCAATAGAGCGGTAGCCATTGTCCGCGGTCCACCAATAGCCGTATCCTCCAATGCGGTAATAACGCGAGCCATCCGTGTCGCGGACTCCACCCGGAAGGCCAGAAAAACCACTCTCATTGGTGGTAGCGTTTATATTAATGGGATTCCAAGGACTGCCTTTGGTCATCATCTTGTTATTGGCTGCTTCTGCTCCACCCAAAAAATCTCTTAAGGTGGCCCATTCTGCACCAGTAGAAATGTGCCAACCTTGCGGAGCTAATCCTCTTGGGTCAGTTACAGCATACCAATTATATAGTTTGCCATAAATAGCGCCATTAGCAGGATCATTATTGTAATAACACCAAGCGCCCGTAGTTAAATTACGCCAAACGGCCGGATCTGTAACTTCTGGAATGACGTCACCATTTTTATAAGTTGCAACGTCTAAATTCTGACGCATCCACTGCTGTGTACCTATTATTACGGGTGAAGATGGATCTGCCGGTGTTGGAGGCGCCACATAATTATTATTGCCACTAAACATGGTGCGTTGCGCATTTGCATAAAATGCGGTGAGCAGGAAAATCAAGGTGAGGAGAGTTTTCATTTATTCTTTAAAATGATCTAATTGCTCTGATACCCTTTTGGTAACCCTTACCCTCCCCATCCTGACTACCATCAGTAAATCTTTGAAACCATGCATGAGATGCAGGCGCCAGGTAAAACTCACTAGAAGACCAATACCAACCAATCCAATCAGTAAAATTACCCACTAAATTTCTATTCAAATACAATTTATTCAGCTCGTCTTTACTAGGTAGGTACCAGTCAGTATATCCTCCATCTGTTAACGCATCCACCAATTTTGCTGCATTCACCGCATCAGCAGTACAAGCTAGTATTTTTGTTGTATTTGCAGCTCCTGTACCAAGTGCTGTACTAGTTCCATAGTTCCCATAACAGCTGGGGAAAATCCGATAAGTGTTGGAAGGTATATCTGAAGGTGCTGCTATTAATCCATGTGTCTCTCCTGCCACATAACCTGGATCACCTTGTTGAAATATGTAAAATACTTTTCCGCCTTCATAAGTGCTTCCTAACGGAGGTGGTGGGACAGATGCGGCTGCAGCACCAGCCATATTTACCCAAGAAGTCCCATTAAAATATTCGGGCTCGCCATTTGTTCCACAGTTTGTACAATAAATCATTAAACCTTGTGGAGGAGAAACGATTGCAGTTTTTTGTGCATAAGTCATTCTAGGAGGCAAAAATCCTTTTGTTGTTGATGAAGCATCAAGAATTGCTAAACTATTGGGAGAATTTGTTCCTATTCCAACGCTTCCAGTACCGCTAGGTAAAATAGATACATTTTGATTGCTACCTCCCGCAGCAAAAGAAAGTGCAGTTGTTCCAGTAATTGAACCGTTTGTAGTACCCGTTCCTCCATTTGCTACAGCCACAATTCCCGTTACGTTGGCAGCATTTCCTGTTGTATTTTGATTCAAAGTTGGGAAATTGGTTAAGTTAGCTGCACTTCCAGTAGGAGCCAAATAATCTGTTCCAGCAGTTGCAGCAGTCATTGCACTTGTGCCATTTCCTTTTATTAGACCTGTTAATGTTGCTGCTCCTGTTCCTCCATTTGCAACAGGCAATGTTCCTGTAATATCTGCAACTGGAATAGTTGCACTCGCAGTCATGGTAGCAGTTCCAGCTCCTTTTACATAACCAGTTAATGTAGTTGCTCCCGTTCCGCCATTAGCAACTGCTAAAGTTCCTGTAACTCCTGTTGCCAAATTGGTTGTTGATGAAGCTACCGTTGCTGCTGTACCATAACCCTGTCCTATATTCCAAAAACAGTTTGTTCCGTCATAATAAAAATTTAAAATGTCTTTTGCATTGGCTGCTGTAGATAAAGTGATAGTTCTACTTCCTGTACCATCTTGTGTAATAACTAATGTTCCATAAGCGCCAGCTACTGGCGTAGTTGAAAAACTTAATGTTCTATTTCCA
>CAIMMJ010000060.1 GCA_903842515.1 uncultured Bacteroidota bacterium
ATGGATGCATGCGATTCTATTATGGACCAAGTTGGTTTTGATAAAGGATTAATAAAGTATGCTTCGGAAAATAATATTTCACAAAAAACAAAACTTACTTACACTACAAGACTCAAAGCATATACTTTTATTCTTATAATTTTATTAGGCGTGCTTACTACATTATTAATCACAAGAAAAGACATTGACACAACTGTTCTTAGAGCACAAGGACAATTGTACCAAGAACAACCCAACAACAAAATAAGCAACCTATACACCATACAATTGCTAAACAAAACACACAAAGACATTCCTGTGCAATTGCAGTTAGAGGGAATAAACGGTGAGATAAAAATAATTGGTAATGATATTCTTGTTAAAAAAGAATCAGAGGGCATGGGAACATTTTTTATCACGAGAAAGGCAAGTGAAATAACAGAGAGAAAAACAAAATTTAAAATTAATGTGTACTCAAATGGGAAAAAAATTTCTAAGGCAACTTCAAGTTTTTTTGGACCTGTTTACTAAATTATAAAAATATGAGAAGTTTAAATTGGGGAAAATCAATATTGGCAGTCTATATTGGATTTGTTCTTTTAATGGTGTTTATGGTATACATGGCTTCTAAGCAAGATTTTGATTTAGTAGCCAAAGACTATTACCAACAAGAAATTGAATATCAAACAAAAATTGATGCCAATAAAAATCAAACAAATTCAAACAACACATGGCAAATAAAATCAAGTTCCAATCAAATAGAGATATCGCTTGCAAATTTTGCTGCTAATAAAAAACCTGTTGGTAAAATAGAATTTTACAGACCTAGCAATTCCAAACTTGATGTGATTAAAGAATTAGATTTAGATGCCGAAGGAAAAATGATTTTTTCTGCACAAAATTTCAAAACAGGCCCGTATCTCATAAAGATAAATTACGCCCTAGATAATAAAAATTACTTTGAACAAATAAACTATTACCACAATTAAATGATACCTTTTTTAGTAGCTGCATTTACTTTTGGAATTTTAGGCAACTTTCATTGCATTGCAATGTGTGGACCAATTGCAGCAAGTGTAATGCAAAACACTACACAAAAAAGAAGTGTATATATTGGCTCCTTGTTCTATAATTTAGGCCGTGTGTATACCTACACTCTTTTAGGTTTAATTATTGGTTTAGCAGGGCAACAATTAGTACTCTTTGGTTTTCAAAAATTGTTATCTGTAGTTTCTGGTATTACACTTATACTGTTTATCCTCTACCCCACTCTATCTACAAAATTATCTGCCGTGTTATTTGTAGGAAAGTTGAAACAATTTTTTGGAAATTTTATCCTAAGAAAATCAAATGCTTCTAAGTTCATCCTAGGAACACTTAACGGTTTGCTGCCTTGTGGTTTGGTATACATGGCTATTGCAACATCCATTGCTATTGGCAATCCATTCTATTCGGCTTTGTTTATGTTTGTGTTTGGTTTGTCTACCGTTCCCGGATTGTTTGGCATTGGTATTTCTAAATCATTTTTAAACATAAAAACAAAATCGTTTTTCAAAAAACTTAGTCCAACTTTTTCGTTTGTAGTTGCCGCTCTATTAATATTACGAGGATTAAATTTAGGCATTCCATATTTGAATCCTACAGTTGTTAAGCAAGAAAACAATAAACCGGCTCAGATAATTTGTCATCAACCAATTAAGAACTGATTGTGATGAATGATATAAAAAACATCTTAGTTCCCTTAGACTATTTAAAACCTTCCATAAGAGCAGTAAACTATGCACTATCACTAGCAAAATCTGTTAATGCAAAAGTAATTATACATCATGCAATCTTTCCGTTTATGATTACAGAAGACTATTTTGAACATTCAGTAATTGAAAATTCTATCCGTATAAACAAAGAAAAGCTGGAGAAATTCATTAAAAAAATTGCAAAAAAAGAAGTGGCTAATGGAGTAGTTTTAAAAAGTTCATGTGATTTTGGTTTGCCATGTCAAAGCATTTTAGAAGTTTCTAAAAAGCAAAATATAGATTTAATTATTTTAGGTACTGGTGGCTCAAAAGATTTTAACCAAGTTGTTATTGGCAGTAAAACAGCAAACATTATTTCAAACAGCACGGTGCCTGTTTTGCTGTTGCCAATAAATTCTATTGTTGAAAATAATAAAACTGAAATAGTTTTTGCTACAGATTTTTTAGATGTACCAAAGGGCAAATCAAAAAAAATATTAATTGCTTTTGCTAAAAGTAAACATGCTCAAATTAATGTTTTGCATATAATTAAAAGTGGAAATATGCCAGAAATAGAAATACTAGAAAAAGAATTTAATAAAGGCTTGTATCAAATTCCACACAAGTTTAGTTATGTTTCCAACTCCAATCCAATAGTGGCGATAAATGAGTACCTAAATAATTCTTCTTCACAAATTCTATGTTTAATAAAACGTAAACATGGAATTATCTCTGGATTATTTCACAAAAGTGTAAGTAAATATTTAGCATTACATGGTAATTTCCCATTGTTAGTTTTGCCAGAGTAATTTAATTGCTCTTAAGTTAAACACACTTTATTAAGATGTAGTTTCCTACTCTTTAAACAACTAACAAAACGATTAATTGCTTATTCAAATGTTATGCTCAAAATCTTTTTTACTACAAGCATTTGATTTTCTAATTTTTAACTTTACATTTGAAAGTATAAGACAAACGCTTACAGAAATGAAAAGAACATTCTCTCTACTTTTTATGCTTATTGTTTGCAGCATTGTAATTTTTAATGCTTGCAAGAAAGAGCCAATGCCTGCACCAATTGCGGTTACTATTCCACCGCCCACACCTACACCCACGCCAGTGCCCACGCCAACACCTACAGACGTAAATGTAGATTTAAGCAAAGTGCCCTTTGCAAAATTGTCAGAATACCGTTTCTTTCTAGGCCAACTAAAAGATCATACTCCAAACGATAGAGTAATTCCTTACAAACCTGCATCTTCGCTTTTTACCGATTACGCACTAAAAAAACGTTTTGTGTGGCTGCCTACAAAAACTAAAGCATCTTATGTTTCCGACGATAAAATAATAGATCTTCCAGTAGGTTCTGCACTTATTAAAACCTTTTACTACAACAACGTCCAACCTACAGGCACTACCAAAATTATAGAAACCCGTGTTATGATTAAAAAATCTAGCGGATGGATTTTTGCAGAATACGTGTGGAACGAAGAACAAACCGAAGCTACTTTGCAAATGACAGGCGGCAACGTAAACTTGGCTTGGCTACAAAACGGAACACCCAAAAATACTACCTACAGAATTCCCTCTGAAATGGAATGCTTAACTTGTCATAAATACAATAATTTACCTATACCAATAGGAATTAAACCACAGAATTTAAACACCGATTATCAATTTTCAACAGGAAA
>CAIMMJ010000061.1 GCA_903842515.1 uncultured Bacteroidota bacterium
GGTCATCTGGGAAATTTGCAATAAGTGCAAATTCATCTCCCATTTCTTTTAATACTCTTTTCCAAAGATTCTTAGTGTCTTTAGTAAAAATATACTCCATTTTGCAGTGAGCTACAAACCAAGATTCTTTTTCCATTTCCTTGTCTAATTGCCCGGCTGTCCAGCCACTGTAACCAATAAAAAATTTTATTTCGTTTGATTTTAAATTCCCACTCAAGATTAATTTTTTTACTATGTTGTAATCGCCGCCAAAATATAAACCTGGTTTTACTTCTATTGCATTAGGAATTAACCTTCCTGCTGTATGAACATAATACATGTTTTCTCGTCCTACAGGTCCACCCAAATAAACAGGTATTTCTAAACCCTTAAAATCTTCAACTGCTTGCCCAAGAGTAATGTCCATTTCTTTGTTTAAAACAAAGCCAACGGTACCTGCTTGGCCATGTTCCGTAATTAAAATAGATGATCTATGAAAATACAATTCGTCCAAAGCAGGGTCTGCTATTAGAATTGTTCCTTTTGCCGGCTGATTTTTATTTAGTCCCATAACCTTATTACGTTATTTGTGAACAATTTGTTTACTTTGCAAAAAAATAAATATGTTAAAATTAGCATTTTCGATTATTGTTTCATTTTCTGTTCTGATTCTTACGGGATTGGGTTCATGCAAAACAAAAGCAAATTCCACAAAACTAAAAAATAATAGTAAAGAAACTAAACCATCCGATTCTTATTCTTTGGTAATTACTTTTTTTAGTATAGGTGCCGGAGTTGATTATAAAACAAAGAAGTTATTTGATGAGTGGACAATTAACTTTGAGCAAAAGATTGGAAAAAAAGTAAACATTGAATCTTACCCTTGGGGCAGAGAAGGTGAAGTTGATTTGTGTATTTCTACAGATAATTTATCTGCTGAACAAAAAAAAGAATTTATCTCTGAGGCAAAAAAAATTCTGTCAAATTCAAAACTTGTAAGATTGGAGGAAAATGTAAATTGTAAACGAAAATCATAGTTTGAAATCCTTAGCAAAGAGTCTTTTCAAAGTGTATAATGTACACTAAAAAACTTATTTTGTTGAAATACATATTTTTATAATGTAATTTTTTATGGCAATAGGCAGCAAATAAACTGTAAATTTGTACTCTTATTTTTAAACACTAATAAAATGAACGAATACGGCACAAGAGCCAAAAATGCAACCATTGCTAGCCTTGGTTTGCAGAATGTTGAAGCCGCCTATTGGAATTTAAGTGCGGCAGATTTAGTTGAAGAAACAATATTAAGGGGTGAGGGAACGTTGTCTAATACAGGAGCATTGGCTGTTGATACCGGCGAATTCACCGGCAGATCGCCCAAAGACAAATTTATTGTGTTTGATGACATCACCAAGGACACTGTTTGGTGGAGTGATGTGAATATTAAATTTGATTCGGGAAAATTTGATTTGCTTTATAACAGAATTTGTGCTTATTTGGGCGGGAAGGAAGTGTTTGTAAGAGATGCCTATGCTTGTGCAGATCCTGCCTACAGGTTAAATCTAAGAGTGGTAACAGAATTTCCTTGGAGCAATTTATTTGCGAATAATTTATTCTTACGACCAACATTAAATGAAATAGAGAATTTTGAACCAGAATGGAATATAATCTGTGCCCCTGGTTTTAAAGCAGACCCCGCTATTGATGGAACACGTCAGCACAATTTTGCCATTTTAAACATGACAAGAAAATGCATAATAATTGGTGGTACTGCTTACACCGGAGAAATTAAAAAGGGAATTTTTTCATTATTAAATTATATTCTACCGCAAGAGAAAGGAGTGTTGTCTATGCATTGCTCAGCCAACCTTGGTAAAGACGGCGATACAGCTTTGTTTTTTGGATTGAGCGGCACAGGCAAAACCACACTTTCTGCCGATGCTAATCGTCAGTTAATTGGTGATGATGAACACGGCTGGAGCGACAAAACAATCTTTAATTTTGAGGGAGGTTGTTATGCAAAATGTGTTGATTTATCAAAAGAAAAAGAGCCGGAAATTTTTAATGCAGTAAAGTTTGGTGCTTTACTCGAAAATATAGAGTTTAAGGATCAAACTGGTGAAGTAGACTACACTAATATCAGCAAAACAGAGAATACCAGAGTAGCGTATCCACTGCATTTTATAGAAAATGCTCTAGAACCATCATTTGCTGGTGCTCCAAAAAATATTTTCTTTCTTACGTGCGATGCTTTTGGAGTATTGCCTCCAATATCTAAATTAGACGCTGGGCAAGCAATGTATCATTTTTTAAGTGGTTACACAGCAAAAGTTGCTGGAACAGAAATAGGAGTAACAGAACCAACATTAACATTCTCTGCATGTTTTGGTAAAGTTTTTTTGCCTTTGCATCCAACAAAATATGCCGAACTTCTGGGTAAAAAATTGGAGAACTCAACCATTAATGTTTGGTTGGTGAACACTGGCTGGAGCGGTGGTGCCTTTGGCGTGGGTAGTAGAATGAAATTATCTTATACAAGAGCATTAATTACTGCTGCACTAAAAGGAGATTTAGAAAAAGAAAATTATGAAACATTGCCGGTTTTTAATTTAAAATTTCCTACAAATTGCATAAATGTTCCGTCTGAAATTTTAAATCCGAGAAATACATGGGCAGATAAGGCCGCTTATGATGCCAAAGCAAATTCTTTGGCCAATTCATTTATTCAAAATTTTGAACAATACGCAGCTTTTGCAAACAAAGAAATCTTGGAAGCTGCACCAAAAGTTTCGATTACGGCCTAAAAACATATAAACTTTTAATTTTACCCTCATTGTTTTACAATTCTACAATGAGGGTATTTTATACAAAAAAAATTTATTTTGTTTTTTTATTCTGCTAATCAAACTATTATAAGTTTTAACAATAAAATTTAGAAACTTTTTTTAGGTGGATTCGTATAAGGTCAACTTAACAACAAAATAGTATTAACAATAAAATAAATTTCCTCGCTTATGAGCATGCGTCAGCTTAAGATTACCAAATCTATTACCAACAGAGAAAGTGCTTCTTTAGACAAATATTTGCAAGAAATTGGCCGTGAAGAATTAATCAGTGCCGATGAAGAAGTAGTGTTAGCAAAAAAAATTAGAGAAGGAGATCAAATTGCATTAGAAAAACTAACCAAAGCCAATTTAAGATTTGTGGTTTCTGTTGCAAAACAGTATCAAAACCAAGGTTTAAGTTTACCCGATTTGATAAACGAAGGAAATTTAGGTTTGATAAAAGCAGCCAGAAGATTTGACGAAACAAGAGGGTTTAAATTTATTTCCTACGCTGTATGGTGGATACGTCAATCAATCCTTCAAGCTTTGGCCGAACAAGCTAGAATTGTAAGATTGCCTTTGAATCAGGTTGGTTCCCTTAATAAAATAAATAAAGCTTTTTCTAAATTAGAGCAAGAATTCGAGAGGACTCCTTCTGCCGAAGAATTAGCAGACATTTTAGATATTGCCGAAGATAAAGTTGCAGACACATTAAGAGTTTCGGGTCGTCATATTTCTATGGATGCCCCATTTGTGCAAGGAGAAGAAAACACGTTGTTAGATGTATTAGTAAATGGTGATTCTCCAAGAGCTGATAATTCCTTAATAATTGAATCGCTACAACGAGAAATAGAAAGGTCTTTGGCAACATTAACAGAACGTGAAAGAGATGTTGTAAAACTATTCTATGGAATTGGATACAGCCATGAATATACTTTGGAAGAAATTGGCGATAGATTTGATTTGACTCGTGAAAGAGTAAGACAAATAAAAGAAAAAGCAATAAAAAGATTAAAACATTCCAGTAGAAGCAAGTTATTAAAGACATACTTGGGATAAACTATTATTTTTTAATAAAACCGGACTAATTTTAGTCCGGTTTTTTTATTTTAAATAGCTATTTTTAGCAGCTCAAAAATTACTAAAAACAAAATATGAAATTTTTTATTGATACCGCCAATTTAGCTCAAATTAAGGAGGCACAAGAATTAGGTGTTTTAGATGGAGTAACTACTAATCCATCATTAATGGCCAAAGAAGGAATAAAAGGTAATGACGCCATCATGAAACACTATGTAGATATTTGCAACATTGTAGAAGGCGATGTTAGTGCTGAAGTTATTGCCACCGATTTTAATGGTATGGTAAGAGAAGGTGAATTTTTAGCAAGTCTTCACCCTCAAATTGTTGTAAAAGTTCCAATGATAGCAGATGGAGTTAAAGCCATTAAATACTTTTCATCTAAAGGAATCAGAACAAACTGCACCTTGGTGTTTTCGGCAGGGCAAGCTCTTTTGGCTGCAAAAGCGGGAGCAACCTACGTTTCGCCATTTATTGGGAGGTTGGATGATATCTCGTTTGATGGTCTTGATTTAATAGCTCAAATTGTAGATATTTATTCTACTTATGGCTACGAAACTCAGGTATTAGCGGCTTCTGTTAGGCATTCTATGCACCTGATTAAATGTGCAGAGTTAGGAGCCGATGTGGTAACGTGTCCGTTGAATGTAATAACTGGTTTACTAAAACACCCACTAACGGATAGCGGATTGGCGACATTTTTGGCAGATTTTGAAAAAACAAAAATTTAAGTGATGTACGATTTTTCTAATTTTGGTTTTGGAACCAGAGCCATTCATGCAGGGCAAGAGCCCGATGAAACAACAGGTGCAATTATGACACCTATCTTTCAAACTTCTACTTATGTTCAAGAATCTCCAGGGAAGCACAAAGGTTATGCTTATGCCAGAGGGAAAAATCCAACAAGAAGTGCCTTGGAACAAAATATTGCTTCATTGGAAAAAGCGAAATACGGTTTGTGTTTTTCCAGCGGAATGGGAGCAATAGATACCGTAATAAAGTTATTGAAACCGGGTGACGAAGTAATAGCTACTCAAGATTTGTATGGAGGTAGTTATAGAATGTTTACCAAAGTTTTTGAACCACTTGGTATAAAATTTAAGTTTGTTGATTTGTACGATGCAAGCAATTTGCTGAAACATGTTTCAGATTCTACTAAATTAATCTGGATTGAAACTCCCACAAATCCAACCCTCCAAATTATTGATATTGCTGCGATAGTTGAGAACGTAAAAGGAAAAAATATTTTAGTATGCGTGGATAATACTTTTGCTTCTCCGTATCTTCAAAATCCATTGTTGATGGGAGCTGATGTAGTAATGCATTCGGCAACAAAATATTTAGGTGGACATTCGGATGTTGTAATGGGAGCTCTGTGTATAAATGATACTGCATTGTTTGAAAAACTTGCTTTTATACAAAATTCATGCGGACCAACTCCGGGACCAATGGATTCTTTTTTGGTAATGAGAGGAATTAAAACCCTACATGTGAGGATGGATCGTCATTGCTACAATGGCAAAGAAGTAGCACAATTTTTAAAATCTCATCCTAAAGTTGGTAAAGTAAATTGGCCAGGATTTGCAGACCATCCTAACCATGACATAGCAAAAAAACAAATGAAAGATTTTGGCGGAATGTTGAGTTTTTCATTGAAAGACGACAACATAGAAACAGCCTTTGAATTTGCAAAATCAACAAAAGTATTTTCTTTAGCTGAATCATTAGGTGGCGTAGAATCATTAATTTCTCATCCTGCAAGCATGACCCACGCTTCTATTCCAAAGGAGGAAAGAGAAAAATCAGGGGTAAGCGATTCATTGTTGAGAATAAGTGTTGGAATAGAAGATGCCAACGATTTAATTGAAGATTTAAAACAAGCTCTAAACTAAATTTTATAAATGAAAAAAATAGTACTTCCAATTTTCTTGAGTTTACTTTTTACGAGTTACTCTTTCGCCCAAAAATTCAATAAATGTATTACACATGAAATGTTTTTAGAGCAAATTAAAAATGACCCACAATTTTTGGTGAATCAACATAATCTAGAAATAGAAACGCAAGAATTTACTGCTCATCAAAATCAAAATAGGAGTGCAGCAGCCGTAAAAATTATACCGGTTGTTTTTCATGTTGTTCACGAATACGGTAATGAAAATATTAGCAGGGCACAAATTTTAGATCAACTAAGAACATTAAACGAAGATTTTAGAAGGTTAAATCCTGATACTGTAAACACTCCGCAACCATTTAAAAGTATATCTGGAGATACTGAAATCGAATTTAGATTAGCTACATTAGATCCTAACGGAAATTGCACTGACGGTATTAATAGACTTTACTCGCCATTAACAAATAATGCAAGAGACAATATTAAAGCATTGGTTACACCTTGGCCAAGAAATAAGTATTTGAATGTTTGGGTTGTAAAAAGCATCGAAAATAGCTCAGGTTCTGCTGGAACAGTTTTAGGATATGCACAATTTCCTGGAGGAAGTGCAGCAACAGATGGAATTGTATTGAGAAGCGACAGAACAGGTTCTATAGGAACTAGTAACGATGGAAGAACCATGACACATGAAATTGGTCATTGGTTAAATTTACGCCACATTTGGGGAGATGCTACATGCGGCAATGATCAAGTTTCTGATACGCCAGTTCACAATGATGCTAACAGTGGCTGTCCGCAATTTCCTCATTTATCTTCTAATTGCTCAGGTTCAAATGCAAATGGAGACATGTTTACCAATTACATGGATTACAGCAACGGAACTTGCATGAATCAATTTTCAATAGGACAAGGTACCAGAATGAATGCGGCCTTAACTTCTTCTACCAGCGGTAGAAATAATTTATCGACATCAGCAAATTTAATTTCTACCGGTACAACCACCGTTGTTACTCCCAATTGTGCACCTGTGGCAGATTTTACTCCATTTTTGCCCACACTAATTTGCCCGGGAACATCCGTTACATTTAACGACGAAACATATAGAGCAACTCCAACTTCTTATTCTTGGTCTTTCCCTGGTGGAACGCCCTCAACATCTACTGAAATTAATCCTGTTGTAGTTTATAACACACCAGGCACTTACCAAGCCAGTTTAACCGTATCCAATGCTGTTGGTTCAAATACTTTTTCTCGTCAATCATTAATTGTTGTTGCTCCAGAACTTGCGCAAGAAAATGATACTTTAACTGAAGGTTTTGAACTGCAAGATATTCCCAACGATAAATGGCTAGTGGTAAATAGAACGCCAGGCTCAAAAACATTTGTAAGAACAAGTACATCAAAATATGCCGGTACTTTTAGTGCATTTGTAGATAACTTTAACAATACAGACGGTGACATTGATGAGTTAATTAGTCCAACTTTTGATTTTACAAACATTGATAGTTTATCAATTACCTATAAATATGCTTATGCTCAAAGAACAACTTCTGCTGCATCTAGCAATCGTTTGCAAGTATATCTATCCAATGATTGTGGTAAAACTTGGACACTTCGGTCAAATTCATTTGGCACTAGTCTTGCTACTGTGGCTGCACAAAACACAGCATTTTATCCAACACTTACTGCCCAGTGGAAAAATGTAGTAGTGCCTAACATTACTGCATTTGCTAATGGAACTAGCGTTAGGATAAAATTTGTTTTTACTTCTGGAGATGGTAATAATTTCTTTATAGATAACATTCAAATAAATGGAAATTCAACTACATCAATACAAGAAATAAATTTGGAAAATGTTTTTTCTATTCAACCAAACCCTACTCAAGGAATAGTTAAAGTTACAAGTACTAAATTTAATGGCAGTGTAAATGAGGTTTCAATAGTTAATTTACTGGGGAAAGAAGTTTACAGAAGTAATTCTATTGATAACAACACCAACTTAAATTTTGACCTGAGTGAGTTTTCTAACGGAATATATTTTTTACAAATAAAAACCAACAAAGGAAATTTAACCAAGAAAATTGTTTTAACTAAATAAAAATTGAGGAGAGCTTAATGGAAGAATTAAAAAAGGAAAGGCAAAGATGTAGCTTTATAATAAACAGAATTGCCGGAACTTCCTCTATTCCAAATTTCGAGAGTTTAGTAAATAAAACATTAAATTCTAAACAGTTTATTACCGATTTTTATTATACGGAATATCATAGACATGCAGAAGTTATTGCAAAAGAGTTAGTTTCTCAGCAGGTTCCATTTATAATTGCAGTGGGTGGCGATGGAACAGTTAATCAAATTGGTGCTCAATTAATTGGTTCATCCTCTTCTCTTGGTGTTATACCAACCGGTTCGGGCAATGGTTTTGCTAGGCATTTAAAATTGCCTATGGCAATGGAAGAGGCCATAAAATTAATAAACAAAAGAACCATAAAAACCATAGATACCGGAATTATAAATGATATTCCTTTTTTAAATGTTGCAGGAGTTGGATTTGATGGTCATGTTTCAAACGTATTTCATGGTTACGGTAAACGAGGATTAAGTGGTTATGCAAAAATTATACTTAAGGAATTTAGCTCCTTTAAGAGCCAAAAAATAGTTTTAGAAACAGAAGATGGCGAGTTTAAACAAGAAGCTTTTATGGTTTGTTTTGCAAATGGTCAACAGTTTGGCAATAGAATTTATATTTCTCCTAAAGCGTCTATGTCCGACGGTAAATTAGATGTTTGTGTATTAAAAAAGCCCCAGTTTTCATATATTCCACGGATGTTTTATAAAATGATAAACAAACGAGAACTTCCAGATAAATATTTTAAAGATTACAAAGCAAGAACTATTTTATTGACACATAACTTCAATTATTTTCACATAGATGGTGAGCCATTTGATGCACCTTCAGAACTCAGAGTAAAATGTAACCCATCTTCATTAACTGTTTTAGTTTCGAAATAAATGGGTAAATTAAAAAAGATAAATTCACTGGGAGGATTAGTATTTTCTACCAATCCTAATTTAATTGATGCAAACGAAAAAGAGCAAGAAGTTGATACATTAATTCCCGAAAAGCAAAAACTAACAATAAAACTCGATAAAAAACAACGAGCTGGAAAAGTGGTGACATTAATAACAGGATTTATTGGTTCAGAAAGTGACTTAGAACACCTTTGTAAACAATTAAAAAACTATTGTGGTGCGGGAGGTTCATCAAAAAATAGCGAGATACTTATACAAGGCGATTGCAAACAAAAAATTGCTGACTTTTTAATCAAGAAAAAGTACGGAGTAAAAGTTCATTAATTAATTGAAGAAATCGTTACCTTTGAACAATGGAAGAAACGATTATTATTTTTGATTTTGGTTCGCAATACACCCAATTAATTGCAAGAAGAGTAAGAGAGCAAAACATTTATTGCGAGATATATCCATTTAATAAATTTTCGGATTTTGTTTCTGAAAAATATCTATCTACAAATAATATCAAAGGAATTATTCTTTCAGGTAGTCCTTTTTCTGTAAACGATGCTAACTCTCCACAACCAAATTTAAAACTATTGCCCACTACAGTTCCTGTATTAGGTATTTGTTACGGTGCTCAATTATTAGTGCACCAGTTTGGAGGAAAAGTTTCTCCTTCAAAATATAGAGAATACGGAAGGGCAGAATTAGTAATAGAGCAGAACGAAAATAATTTGTTTGCCAACGTTGAGCAAAATTCGCACGTATGGATGAGTCATGGTGATAGCATAGTTCAACTGCCAGAAAATTTTGCTCCTTTAGCCAAAACAAAAGATATTCCATTTGCTTCTTTTCAAATGAGAGATACACAAATTTTTGGTTTGCAGTTTCACCCAGAAGTTACACACAGCGATTATGGAAGCAATATGCTTTCTAATTTTTTAAACACTATTTGTTTATGCAATAATTCATGGACTTCTGCTTCGTTCATCAACCAAACCGTTAGTGAATTAAAGCAAAAAATTGGAAATGATAATGTTGTTTTAGGATTATCTGGAGGAGTAGATTCTACTGTGGCTGCGGTATTGTTGCATAGAGCAATAGGCAAGAATTTGTATTGCATTTTTGTGGACAATGGTTTATTGAGAAAAAATGAATTTGAACATGTTTTAGAAACATATAAAACTCTAGGATTAAATATAAAAGGAGTAGATGCAAAAACTGATTTTTATAATTCTTTAAAAAATCTATCCGACCCTGAATTAAAAAGGAAAGCCATAGGTAAAACATTTATAGATGTTTTTGATAGAGAGGCAAAATTATTGTCTAACGTTAAGTGGCTGGCGCAGGGAACAATTTATCCCGATGTAATTGAATCAATTTCGGTTAATGGCCCCTCTGTTACAATAAAATCGCACCATAACGTGGGAGGTTTGCCAGATAAAATGGATTTGAAAGTTGTAGAGCCCTTAAGGGTTTTGTTCAAAGATGAAGTAAGAAGAATAGGAAAAGAATTAGGAATACCGGAGGAATTATTGGGTCGTCATCCTTTTCCTGGGCCTGGATTAGCAATTAGAATTTTAGGTGAAGTAACCGAAGAAAAAATCAAGATTTTGCAAGATGCAGACGAAATTTTTATCACTACCTTAATCAACGAAAATTTATACAACCAAGTTTGGCAAGCTGGAGTAATATTTTTACCTGTGCAAAGTGTAGGTGTTATGGGTGATGAACGTACATATGAAAATGCGGTTGCTCTTAGAGCGGTTGTTTCTAATGATGGAATGACTGCTGATTGGTGTAAACTTCCGTATGATGTTTTAGGCAAAATTTCTAATGAAATAATAAATAAAGTAAAAGGCATAAATAGGGTGGTGTATGACATTAGTTCAAAACCACCTGCAACAATTGAATGGGAATAAAATGAAAAATTTAATTAGAATATTTTTTGTATTTACTTTTTGTTTTTATGCTGGAAAGCTATTCTCTCAACAAAAAAACTCTACTGAAAAAACAACGTTGATAGACGGTAAAAACTTTGTGGTACATAAAGTTGAAAAGGGTGAAACTGTTTATAGTCTTTCAAAAAAATACGAAGTAAAAGAGTCTCAATTGTTGGAATGGAATCCTGAGCTAAGCAGTGGACTAAAACTTGGTTCTGAAATTAAAATTTTAAAAAATGAAAAAAAATCCACTTCTGTAGATGAAAATAAGAGTAAAGAAAAGTCGAATATCAACAAACAAGAAAAAGAAACTAAAAATAATATTCAAGAAAAACCAAAAGAACTTCCAGAATTTCATTTAGTAGAAATTGGACAAACCTTGTACACAATTTCTAAATTGTATGGAATATCAATTGATGAGTTAAACCAAAAAAATCCTGAGGTTTTAGAAAATGGATTAAAGGCAGGCAAAACAATTTCAATTAGAAATAAAGCAAAAGTCATTAAAGAAAATGTGTTGCAAAGCACATTAAAAAATGATACAACAAAACTTAATGAAAATGTAATTTCTGCCCCAAAAGAAACAATTTCAAATGACAACAATAATTCCATGCCATTAAAAAAGTATGAATTATCTGCTACTTTATTATTGCCTTTCTACACAGAAAAGAATGTTTATGAAGAGGAATTAGAGGAAGGCTCAGAAGAAGAAAAAACAAAAAAAAATACTGAAGAAATTTTTGGGAAATCATACAATGCCTTAGAGTATTATTCAGGATTTAAATTTGCTTGTGATTCACTTTCTAAAATTGGTTATAAAATAAACCTCAAGGTTATAGATTGCCCAATAGACAGCCAAGAGGTAGTAAATCTTACAAAAACAGAAAAGTTAAAAAACTCTGATATTGTATTTGGTCCATTTCATCAAAATTTATCCTTTGTATTGGCCAGCTATTGCTTAAAAAATAAAATATGGTTTGTAACTCCGTATACACAACAAAATAAAATTTTACTAAACAATCCTTATGCAATAAAGGCATCTGCTTCGGCAACAACGCAGGTAGAAAAAATAGCAGAGTATATTTCCAAAAGAAAAACTAAACCACAGGTTTTTGTGTTGCACAATAATTTAAAAAAGGAAAAAAATTTAGTAGAATCATTCAAGCTAAAATTCAAAGAACTTTCTAAAGATTCTGCCAAAGAAATTATTTTTAAAATAGCCGGAGCAAATGGTTTAAAACTAAAATTAAGTGCAACAAAGGAAAATATTTTGGTTGTTTGTTCAAACGATCAGGCATTTGTTACCGACTTAATTAATAAAATTCATCCCTTAAAAAAAGACTACAACATTACTTTATTTGGCATGGAGCCTTGGGCAAATTACGAAAATTTGGAGGTAGAATTGGTGCAAGATTTGAACTTACATCTGCCAGCAAATTCTTATGCAGATTTGCGAGAGGAGAAACATTTTCCGTTTTTATTGTCATACAGAAAGCAATACAATACAGACCCTTCTAAATTTGCATTAAATGGGTTTGATTTTGCATTTAATATTTTATCTATCTATGGAAAAGACAAAGAAATATTTGCAGATAGAATACAAAATAATTTAATGAATGGAGTAAGTAGTCGTTTTAATTTTGTAAAAACAAGTCCTGAAAGTGGGTTTGAAAATTCGGAATTGTACATCTTAAAATTTTTTAATTCTGAGTTAATTATAGAAGAATAGCAATGAATAAATTTTCTAATAATAAATACATAGAGGAGCAATTCCTGCAGATTCAAAAAGAAATTACAATTGGATTACAAAAAGAAGACGGCAAAGAAAAATTTGTATCTGATTTGTGGGAGAGAGCAGAAGGTGGAGGCGGAGAAAGTATGGTTATTAGCCAAGGAAATGTTTTTGAAAAAGGAGGCGTAAATTTTTCTGCGGTGTTTGGGAAAGTTCCTGATTTTTTAATTTCAGACAAAGAACATTCAGTAATTAAAACTGCACATCAACCCAGTGAATTTTATGCCACTGGTGTAAGTCTTGTTATTCATCCTTTTAGTCCCTTAGTGCCAATAATACACATGAACATTAGGTATTTTGAAATGGACAATGGGGTATGGTGGTTTGGAGGTGGAATAGATTTAACGCCAATATATATTGATAAAATTGATTCCTCAAATTTTCACAAGACATTAAAAAGCACTTGCGATAAACACGATGTTAGTTTCTATCCAAAGTTTAAAAAATGGGCAGACGATTACTTTTTTATTTCGCACCGCAACGAAACCAGAGGCATTGGTGGAGTTTTCTTTGACAGATTAAATACCGATTCAACAGGAAAAACAAAAGAAGAATTGTTGGCTTTTGTAATAGAAATTGGAAAAACATTTCTTCCTTCGTACCTGCCTATCGTTAGTAAAAACAAAAACATACCATTTTCTGAATCACAAAAAAATTGGCAATTGCTTAGGAGAGGAAGATATGTTGAATTTAATTTAGTTTATGACAAAGGAACTAAGTTTGGATTGGAAACAAATGGCAGAATAGAATCAATTTTAATGAGTTTGCCATTGCATGCCTCTTGGGAGTATAATTTTAAATTAGAGCAAGAAAGCAAAGAATATCAAACGCAGCAATTACTAAAAAAAGAAATAGAATGGATTTAAAAGAGTTTAATATTCCTAATGTAAAAAATTATCCATCTGCTAATTTTTTTTTATTGGCAGGTCCATGTGTTGTGGAGAGTGAAGAATTAATTTTTGAAACTGCAAAGGTTTTAATTGATGTTACAGCAGAGTTAGAGATACCATTTGTTTTTAAATCTTCTTACCGAAAAGCCAATAGAAGCAAAGGCAATTCTTTTATGGGAATTGGCGATGAAAAAGCATTAGAAATTTTAGGGAATGTGTCATCAAAATTAAATGTTGCAATTGTTAGCGATATACATTTGCCAGAAGAGGCGGCCTTGGCAGCTAAGTATGTAGATGTTCTTCAAATTCCGGCATTTTTGTGCCGACAAACAGATTTGTTGCAAGCAGCTGCAGAGAGCGGAAAGGTGGTAAACGTTAAAAAGGGACAATTCCTTTCTCCAGAAAGTATGCAATTTGTAGTAGAAAAAGTAAAAGGTTTTGGCAACCAAAAAGTAATGCTTACAGAGCGAGGAACTACATTTGGTTATTCTGATTTGGTGGTGGACTACAGAGGCATTCCTACTATGCAAAAAAACAATGTGCCAGTAATTTTAGATGTTACACACAGCTTGCAGCAGCCCAATCAAAACTCAGGAGTAACGGGAGGCTTGCCGCACCTAATAGAAACCATTGCAAAGGCCGGCGTGGCTGTAGGAGTAGATGGATTGTTTATAGAAACACATCCTAATCCTAGTATTGCTCTTAGTGATGGTGCAAATATGCTTAAGCTATCGGAGATGAAAAGTTTAATGTTGAAATTGATAAAACTAAAAAAGGCACTATGAGATTTTTATTGGTGATGGTTTTTTGTGTTTTATTTAGTTGGGATTCATATTCTCAGAGCATAAAGTTTAAAAAATTTTTAGGAAGTCCAAGTTTTGATTTTGGCTATTCAGTAAAACAAACAAAAGACAATGGTTATATTATGTGCGGTAATACAGGATTTATGGGTGTAACCCAAGCGTATGTCTTAAAAACTGACTCTTTAGGTAATTTATTATGGGAGAAAACTTTCGGCGATAATAAAATAACTCTGGCAAATTCGATTATTGAGACTTTTGATTCGTGCTTTGTTTTTTGTGGTTATCAGTTGAATGAAAATAATGACTATGATGTTTCTTTGTATAAAATTGACCAAAATGGAAGTTTAATTTGGAATAAAAAATTTGGTGGAGCTGATTGGGACTTTGCAAAATCATTGATTCAAAATTCTGATAGTGGTTACACCATTGCAGGTAGTACAAATAGTTTTGAAAATGCAAGTCAAGCCTATGTAATTAAAACAAATAAATTTGGTGATTTAGTTTGGGAGAATTATTATGGAGGAGCAAATGATGAAGAAATAAATTCAATTGAATATTGTTCCGGTGGTGGTTATATTTTATGCGGTTCAACAAAAAGCTTAGGAGATCCTTTAGGTGATATTTATATTGTTAAAATTAATAATGATGGCTTTTTAGAGTGGACAAAGTCCTATGGAAATGCAAATGGAAATGATTTTGCTACTTGCATAAAGCAAATTAGTAATGGTGATTTTATTCTATCTGGGGCATATTTTTATTCACCAGAAAATCATCATTTGGCTTACTTTTTAAAAATTAATAGTGTTGGCGATACAATATTTTCTCAACTTAGAGGTAGCCCAAATGAAGCCATTGGTTACTCCGTTGTCGAATCAAATGATGGTGGTTATGTTTGGCTTGGAAAACTAAATTTGAATGGTAGTTATAAAGCTTATTTCTACAAGATTGATACTTATGGAGGATTTAGATTTGCATTTGCATATGGAGATAGTTTTGGAAGTGATATTGGATTTGAGGTAAATAAAACAAAGGATAATGGTTTTGTTTGTATAGGAACAACAAAGAATACACAGAATAATTTTACTGAAGATATTTATTTTTTTAAAACTGATAGTATGGGATTTGCTCTAGAAAACCATGAATTCATTCCAACAGTGGTGTATGAAAAAATAGAGTCAAAGAAAATTATAAATTTATTTCCTAATCCCTCAAATGGAGCTTTTACATTTGAACTAAATAGTTTGAATAATGATTTGAATATTTCTGTTTTAGATATAAATGGTAGAATCATAAAAATCGAATATTCTTCAATAAAAGTTAGTAATTCTGGCTATAGATATGGTCTCAAGATTTTTGATGCAAGCCCAGGGATATATTTTTTAAAATATAGTAACTCAAACATAGTTGAATACCAGAGAGTAGTTATTGAATGAGTTTTTTTAAAAAGAGTTCAAATAATTGTTTCCTTATTATTCTGATAGTTTTTTGTTTCAATTTGATAAGTAAATCTTATTACTTAGCTAATAACGATATTGGGATGGACGAGCCATTCACATTATTTCATTCACAACAATCTGTTGCACATATTTTTAATATTCTAAAAGAGGAGAATAACCCTCCATTTCATTTTCTTTTTGTACATTTTTGGATTAAGATTTTTGGAATCTCACCATTTTCTGTTCGATTTTCCTCAGTTTTGTTCAGCAGCATTTGTGGAGTTGTAATATTTTTAATTGGAAAAATTTCTTTTTCAAAATCTATTGGCTTTTTTTCTAGCATAATCTATTCGTTATCTACATTACATATATACTATTCACACGAGGTACGTGTTTATTCACTTTTTTGTTTGCTTTATTCTTTGTCATTACTCTTTTACATTAAAATTTTTAAGGGTGATTCTGGTAATAAAAATTTTCTATTTCTATTTGTTTGTAATTGTATTCTTCTCTACTCTCATTATTTAGGTTTTTGGTTAATTGTTGTTGAATTAGTTTGTTTGATTTTGATTTCTAATAAGCAGCTTTTAAAAAAATATTTAGTGATGTTCATTGCATTAATTATAAGCTTTTCACCTCTCCTTTATATATTTTTACAAAGATTAGAAACGACTTCGAGCAATGGAACATGGGTTTCAAAGCCTATATTTTCTCATCTTTATGGTAATATAAATTATTTTTTAAATGATAGAATTGTTACCTTCTTTCTGTTATTAATTGTCTTGACACTTCTTATCCAACTTTTATTATACAAGAATTATAAAAAATACATGGTTAATTTGTTAAACAATAAACTATATTTAATATTGTTTATTTGGTTTTTCATACCCTACATATTGTCATTTGTTTTTTCATTTAAACTTTCAATATTTACTCAGCGATACTTAATTTTTACATCAATACCTTTATACATACTTGCATCAGCATTACTTTTTAGTTTTTGTAAAAACAAGTTACTTAACTATACATTAGCAGGATTTATTTCAGTTGTTATGCTTTATTTTTCAAATTTCAATCCAAGTAATAATAGAAATATAAAGGATTTGGCTCAGTATCTAAAATCAGTTAAGGATGATGTTACGATAGTTTATATTGCACCAGATTATTCTGTATTAGCTCTTCTTTATCATTATAATATTAAGTTGTTTCTTGATTATGATAACATGAATAAAAATCTAGAAAGAGAAAATTTAATTCCAATTTCTAGTCATGAAAAGCTTAATTTAGGTAGTTTAGATAGGAAATTAATATATGTTCAGGCTGATTACCAATATCAAGATCCTGAGAATAAAATTTTAAAAACATTACAATCTAAATATGGAAACTATAAAACAAAAAAATATTTCCCTGAAATATATAATGTATTTATTTTTGAAAGTGATTAAAAATTAAGTAATATTCTCACCCCCTCAAACTGCCAATAACCATTGTTTCTAAGAATCCGGAGATTATCGTGTAGTCTTTTTTTTCGGAGTTTAAATCTGTAAGCGAGGGCAAATGATCTGCAAAGTACAATTGATTGTATGTGTTTTCAATTAAGCTAATAGCAAGTGCTCTGGGGTATTTGTAGTTTGGATTTATTTCTAATAAAATACTTGCAATTTTTTTGCAAAGGCTTTTGTAATAAAAGAAAAATCCTTCTTTGTTTTGTTTGTCAACGTCTTTGGTGAGGTATGATTTTGAAGACTCCGAAATAATTATTTTTCTTAATAATTCTTCGTTAAAATTTTCTGTAGTTGTATTGTCATTAATGTTATTTAAAAGCACATCTATAACCTTTTTTAATTTTAAGTTAGAATCGTTTATGTTAGCTGTAGAATAGTCTATCTGAAATTCAAGCATTGCCCAATACCAAGAAGTAAGATAAACCAATAAATTGTGTTTATTCTCAAAATACCTGTAAATAGTTGCTTCGGTGGTGCTTATTTCGCTTGCAAGTTTTTTAAATGTAAAGGCTTCAATTCCTAGTTTTTCTATTAATTCTACTGAACTAAAAATTATTTTTCTTCCAATTCTTGAAGTTTCCGGATCTCTTAAAAAATATTTTTCGTTTAGTTTAACCTTAAATAATACTTGCATAAATTAGCTTTTTTCTGTTGCAGTTAATATTTTATCGTTATGTGAATTGCAGAAATTTGTAATTGGCACACCATAGAACAATGGAACATCATCGCCACAAATGCCTTCAATTAGTTTTTCAATTTCTGTAAACAACAAGGCTCTTGTAGGTGCTTGTAAAATCACACATTTTTCAATTTTTGCATGGATGTATTTGGTGTTAAATTCGAAGTAGTTTTCTAATTGATAAATTTTATAGACCAATTTTGCTTCTATTAATCCATGTGCAATTTTATCGGCTTGCTCCATAGAATTTGCGTGGATGTGTAATAGTATCATATAATTTTTAATTTAATTGTGCACAAGCCCAGCTAAGTGCAGCAATGGTTTTGTAATATTTAGATTTTAATTCTACCAACTTGTTTTCGGCTTCTACCAGTTTCATTTGTCGGTTATTAATTAAAAAGATAGAACTTTCTCCTTGCACAAATCTTTCTTCCTCGGCAAAAAGCATTCGCTCATAGTTGCTAATTGTTTTATCAAACAAAATCAACTGTTTTTCTAAGGTGTTTAATTCGTTGATGTAAGCATTTATTTTGTTTTCAATTTCTAGTTCTTTTAAATTGAGGTTGTAATTGGCTTCTTTAATTTTAATTTTTGCTAAACCCAAATTTGCTCTTTCTGTTCTCAAAAAAAGTGGCATGCCCAATTCTAATCCAAACTTGTAATTGTTGTTTAAATAAGAGTTGTTTAAATTTTCTTGACTTATTCCTACTCCTTTGTTCAACAAATTGTAATTGAAATTAATTTTTGGCAGTAATTTATTGGTATAAAAATTCTTGTCAACCTGTGCTGATTTTACTTTGTAAGTATATTCCAAAACCGAAGGATGATTTTTTATTATTTCGGCAAGATTTTTTTTTATTGTACTAACAGGAATTTCAAGTTGAATGCTTGGCAATGAATCAATAATAGAAGGTCTTAATAAACTATCCATTGCCATAGGTTGATCGTTTTCATACCATAAATAATTTGAAACAATTAGGCCGGAGTTTTTAAATTCTAAAAATGATTTTTGAAAGTTTAATTCTAAGGATTGTAATTGAATAAGTGCTTCCACCGTATCAATGGAAGGTGATTCTCCATTTTGCAAATTACTTTTTACGGCATCAAATCTTATTTGAGCAACATCTAAGGATTTTTGATACACAATTAATTGTCCATAAGATTCTACCCATTGCCAATAACTTTTTGCTGCATCAAACAACAAATCGTTTAACATCAAAATTCTTTCGGCTTCTAGGCTTTTACTGAATATTTTGGCCTGTTGCAAAGCTGCTCTTCTGCTATCAATTAATAAACCCTGAGCCAATGGAATTGAGGCGCCTATGTAACTTAAGCCATTACTGGGTGTTATTTCTTCGGGATTCAAATACAATCCGTTGCTTGTTTGATAAGCTGCTTTTATATCTATTCCAACTCTTGTAGATACTTTTAATCCGCCGTCCCACAAGCTGTAATAATTTTTTGATGAAAAATATTTCTCATCAAAGTAGGTGTAAAATTGTGGGTCAAAAGCACCTTTTGATTGTTGAATAATTTTTTTTCCTCTTTCAGTAAGCAAGGACGATTGTTTAGCTACCGGATGATATTTAAGGATAAGTTCAAAAAATTGTTTTTGTGTGATGGTTTTGTTTGCAGATGATAAAATATTTTGTGCTGTAGTTGTTGATTGAAATAACAACATAACCACTAGTAATAAGAAAAATCTAAAAATTGAAGCAAACATTTTAAAAGTAAATAATTTCACTATTTAGATTTTTCTTTGTTAGGTTTTTCTTTTGCAGATTTTTTTGCATTCATTTCTTTTGGCACATAATAGTTGGCCGGAAACGAATTTATTTGCCTCCATGTTTCCCACCAAATAGGAACATCGTTCAGCAATGCTAGTCCGTTACATCCACTTCCTATTTTTAATTGTTTTGGCCAAGGTCTATCCGTCTTGTCTTCGCCAACTAAAATTCTAAATTTGCCATTGGATGAAATGTTGTTGTCCACTCCTACAATTTTACCACCAAATGTTCCAAATGATAAATCGGGCCAGCCTGAGAAAATTATTGTGGGCCATCCATCAAATTCTATTCTTACTTTTTCGTCCAATTGCACTAATGGAAGGTCAAATGGTTCAACGTACATCTCTACAGCCAACTCAATATTTGCAGGCATAATTTCAACAATGTTTTCACCTTCTTTTACAGTTTCTCCAATTCCATTGGTAATTACTTTGGTAATAAAACAATCTTGTGGTGCGGTAATAAAATAAAAACCGCTTCTTACTTTGTAATTAGAATACTGATTTTTTAATTTAGACACTGTTGCATCAGCATCAAATTGGTCCGAAGTGGCGCTGAACCTATCGGAATTTGACTTTGCCATTTTATCAGCAAAATCATTTCTAATGGAATTGAGTTCTATTCTTGCATTCAGTAATTCGTTTCTACTTACCAATAATTTGTTTTCTTGGCTAATTAATTTTGCAAATGTTTCTTGGTATTTTAATCGTCTTGTTTCTAATTCTGTAAGCGAACGCAAACCTTTTTTATACAATTCTTCTTGGCGTGCCAATTGGTTTTTTGCCACCTCGTTATTAATTTTTGATGCTTCAAAATCTATACTGTCCGAAGTAACTTTTAAAACGCTTTGTTTAATTTTATTTTTGGCTTGTTCTGTTTTATTGATCAAATTTAACTCCAAGGCTTTAATTTGTTTGTTTAGTGCGTCAACCTTTGAACCGTAACTTTCTTTGGAGCCTTGTTTTGCAACAATTTGTTCTTGTGTTCTTATTAATAATTCAGGGTCAAAGTACTCCGATTTAATTTCCGAAAGGTAAACAATGGTATCTCCTTTTTTAATTTGCTGTCCTTCTCTAACGTACCATTTTTCTATTCGTCCAGCTATGGTAGAGTGTATGGTTTGTGGGCGGTGTTCGGGGCGAAGTGTAGTTAAATCTCCTCTGCTTTTAATGGTTTGTGTCCAAGGTAAAAAGAAAACAATAAAAGAAATAGCCAATGCTATCCTAAATACTTTTATATAGGATTGCCTAACAAAAGGATTTTTAAATTTCTCAAATGCCGAATATTCTTTTTCAATGTTGGATGGAATTCTATTTTCTGAGATCCTTAACATAGCTTTAATAAAAAATAGATTTATATTTTTCTTGTTTCGTCACATTTTCAAAAGTATCTTCAAATACTTCTTTTCCATTTTCCATAATCAAAACTTTGTCACATTTTTTTGCCAAGAAACTATCGTTGCTCGATACAACTATGGTCCAACTGTGTTCATTTGAAAACAACCAATTGGTTATCTTTTCTTTATCAGCACCCTCTAAATTGGTTAGAAAATCGTCTAGAATCAAAATTTTGGGTTCCTTAATAATGCTTCGCGCCAGGATAATTTTGCTTAACACTGTTCTCGGAAATTTTCTTCCTTCGGGATCCATCATTGTTTCAAACCCTTTTTCTAGTTGTTTAATAAAATCCATTAACCCAAACGTATTACACACCTCTACAAGTTTAGTCATATCAACATCTTTGCCCATTGTTAGGTTATCTTTTAATGAAGCTTTAAAAATGTCTTGCTGAGATAAATTATCGCCAATAACTCTTTGCAAGGATGTCATTTTAATGTTTCTAACCGGAATATCATTGAATGATAATTCTCCTTCAAAACTTTCGTAAAATCCGCAAAGTAAATCAATGAGGGTAGATTTTCCGGAGCCATGCAAACCCGAAATACAAATTTTTTCTCCTTTTTCTAGCTCAAAACTTACCCCGTTCAGCGAAAATTTTGTTTGCCCGCTAAAATTATAACCCAAGTTTTTTACTGATAATTTAACGCCTTGACTGCAATCTACTTTTGTAAAATCTACACCCTTGTCGTTATCTATTGGAATGTCTGTAACGTAACCTACTTTTTCTAACGCGGTTAACGTATCAAATACTGTTGACATGCTGTAAACTGCTTTTTCTACGGCTGCAGTTAATGAAATAACTATTATTTCGGCAGCAACAAATTGTCCTATGTTCAGTTGTTTATCTACAACTAAGATTCCACCTAAAACTAAAAAAGTAGCTGTGATTACTATTTTAAAAATTACTTCGGCACGCAATTGCGTCTTTATTATTCTAAAATGATTTTGTCTGGCCGAAATGTATTTGTTAACAATGTCGTTTGTTTTGTTTAGAGCCAAATCGTCGCTACCCGAGAGTTTAAACGTTCCCATAGTTCTGGCAAGTTCTTCGAGCCAAGCAGCCATTTCGTATTTTTCGTTGCTTGCAGCAATACTTGTATTTACGCCCGGATTAAATGTTAACCTAAATAACACCACTAAAAGTGAAAGAAATATAAATCCAAAAAAAACAAAAAGTGGATGATAAAAAGCAAGTATAAGTAAGCTAAAAAACACTTGAACTCCTGCAGTAGTAAAATCTAAAACTACTTTTTCTAGTCCTTTTTGAATGTTTAATACATCAAAGAACCTGTTTACCAATTCTGGTGGATAAAACTTATGCAATAAATCCATTTTAAATCGGGGAATTCTGTATGCAAATTCAAATGCTGCTCGGGCAAATAATTTTTGTTGTAGAATTTCAATTATTGATTGCTGCAAGATTTTTAAAATTCCACTGAATGATAATCCCAGAATAATCAAAATTATTAATACAATCCATGAAGTAGAAACTTGTTGAGAGGAAATAATTCCAATAATGGCTTGCACTCCCAAAGGCAATGTAAGTGCAATAATTCCACTAAAAATTGCGTAAAAATAAATGTAAAAAATTTCTTTTTTATCTACATTTATTAATGAAAACAGTCTTTTTAAAGAACTTGCGCCATAAGATTTTCCATTTTGTGCCATTCCTATTTAATTAATAATTGTGTTGGTGTAAAAAGCATTAGATACAGCAAAATGTTTGGAGTAAAGTAATGCAAATACTTCTAAAAATAAAAACTGAAAATGATCCTTCATGAAATACATGATATTCATATTTGCCGCAAAAATATAGTATTACTATTACAAAAAGCAATTTTACTTGTTTAAAAATATTAAAATCTAATAACATATACATAAATAACTAATAAACAATAAGATATATTATTATTTTTGAATTTAAATCAACTAAAAATCACATTTACTGAATAAAACTTTCGTAAAAAATGAATAATAAAACTCAAATTTCAATCCCTTTGCTATATTTGCGGACTTTTTTAAACCAATTTAAACAGAATAAACAAATAACCAAAAGATTTTAAAGGAAGAGATATGCAGAACAAAGGTGCCATCAAGTTTTTTGCCATTGCCCTTGCAGTGGTATGTATTTTTCAGTTGTCATTTACTTGGATTACAGGAAGAGTAGAAAACAAAGCAGGCGAATATGCTAGTACAAAATTAGAGAAGTTAAAGAAATCAACGGCTGCAGGACAAATAAATGCAGATAGTTCTTACACAGCTTTTGAAAAGAGATATTTAGACAGTATTTCTTCCGTTGGAGTTTATAATATTCTTTTAAAGAATTACACTTACAGAGAGTGTAAAGAAAAAGAGCTAAACCTAGGCTTGGATTTAAGAGGTGGTATGAACGTAATTATGGAGATTGCAGAATCAGACATTATTCGTTCTATGAGTAATAACTCTAAAGATGCCAACTTTAACAAAGCAGTTGACAACGCAGTAATTGCTCAAAAAAATAGCCAAAAAGAATTTGTGGCCTTGTTTTACGACGAGTACAAAAAAATAGATCCAAACATTCGTTTGTCTTCCATATTTAATACACTTGAGTTAAAAGATAAAATTAAATACGAATCAACCAACGAGGAAGTATTGGCGGTGATTACCAAAGAAGCCAATGATGCAATTGATCGTTCATTTAATATTTTAAGAACCCGTATTGATAAATTTGGTGTTACTCAACCCAACATTCAAAAACTAGGAAACACCGGAAGAATTTTAATTGAGTTACCAGGCGTAAAAGACAAAGAAAGAGTAAGGAAATTATTACAAGGAACTGCAAATTTAGAATTTTGGGAAACGTTTGATAACAAGGATATTCAACCTGCCTTGGTTGAAGTAAATAAAAGATTGGTATCCATCAAGAAAGGATTAAAAAACGATACTCTTTCAACGGTTGATTCTAGTGCTACAAAAACTGCCGATTTAACACCTGTTGCTCAAAAAGCAAATGCTGATTCTGCTAAAAAAGCAGACGATGCAAAAGGTGCTTCATTGGATATGGCAAAAAATGATTCCGCTGCAGCTAAAAAAGATTCTTCAAAAATAAAAGCAAAAGAAGAAAATCCTTTGTTTGATATTTTATCTCCTTCGGTAGTAAGAAGAGATAACGGTTATTATCCTACCGAAGGACCAGTAGTAGGAGTTGCCGCAGTTGCAGATACTGCTCAAATAAGTAAAATTTTTAGAATGCCTCAAGTTAAATCATTGCTGCCAAGAAATTTAAAATTACTATGGACAGTTAAGGCATTTGACAAAGAAGGTAAATTCTTGCAATTAGTGGCTATAAAAATTACAAGCAGAGACGGCAAAGCACCACTAGAAGGAAATGTAATTACAGATGCAAGTGGAGATTTTGCTCAAAATTCATCTAAAGCAGAAGTTTCAATGGCTATGAATGCCGAAGGTGCTCAATTATGGAAAAGATTAACTGCCGAAAATATTGGTAAAAGTGTTGCAATTGTTTTGGACGATTATGTGTATTCTTTCCCTACTGTGCAAGCAGAAATTAGCGGTGGTCGTTCATCAATTACCGGAAATTTTTCTATTAACGAAGCAAAAGATTTAGCCAACATTCTTAAAGCTGGTAAATTGCCTGCTCGTGCAAGAATTGTGCAAGAGGATGTAGTTGGTCCTTCATTAGGAAAAGAAGCAATTTCGGCAGGATTTATCTCATTTGTAATAGCAGTTATTTTAATTATGCTGTATATGGGTGTTTATTACAACAAAGCAGGTTGGGTGGCCGATGTTGCATTGGTAGCAAACATCTTTTTTATTATGGGAATATTAACTTCTCTTGGAGCAGTGCTTACACTCCCTGGTATTGCTGGTATTGTTCTTACAATTGGTTTATCTGTTGATGCCAACATTTTAATTTTTGAGAGAATCAGAGAAGAACTTGCCGATGGAAACAGCTTAAAAATGGCCGTAAGAGAAGGATTTAAAAATGCATTGTCTTCTATTATCGACTCCAACTTAACTACATTAATTTTGGGTATCATACTTTATATTTTTGGAACAGGTCCTATCCAAGGATTTGCAACAACCCTAATTATTGGTATTTTAACTTCGTTGTTCTCTGCCTTGTTTATTTCAAGATTAATTTTTGAATGGATGTTAGAAAAAAATCAGTCTATAGCTTTTTCTATTCCTGCAACAGCAAACTTGTTTAAAAACTTAAACATCAACTTTGTTGGCAAAAGAAAATTGTATTATATCATTTCTGGAATTACCATTACAATTGGAATGATTGCTTTTTCGCAAAAAGGATTAAACCTAGGTGTTGACTTTAAGGGAGGAAGAAGCTACATTGTAAGATTCGACAAAGACATACAAGCACAAGAAGCTCGTGAAAAATTAGCAGTACCTTTTGCTCAAGCGCCTGACGTTAAAACGTTTGGAAAAAACAACCAGTTGAAAATAACAACCGCTTATAAAATTGAAGACCAAACAGAAGATGCAGACAATATTGTTGAAGAAACTTTACTAAAGGGATTAGAAGGTGTTGGTGGCTCTACAAAAATTGAAATAATGTCTTCTACAAAAGTAGGGCAGAACATTTCTGATGACATTAAATCCTCTTCGGTATGGGCAATATTGTTTTCTTGCTTACTAATGTTTGTATTTATTTTTATAAGATTTAAAAAATGGCAATTTGGATTAGGAGCAGTGGCTGCATTGGTGCATGACGTTTTAATTATTCTTTCGGTATTCTCTATCTTTAATGGACTATTGCCTTTCTCTTTAGAAATCAACCAGGATTTTATTGCAGCAATTCTAACGGTTATGGCCTACTCGATGACAGATACTGTTGTGGTATTTGATAGAATTAGAGAGTTTTTAGAGATAAATAAAAAGAACGATAAGTTAAGCCAAGACACTCCAAAAATTATTAATTATGCGTTAAATGGAACTTTAAGTAGAACAATTAATACATCACTTACCATTTTCTTTGTATTGCTTGCCATCTTTATTTTTGGTGGAGAAGTAATTAGAGGTTTCTCTTTTGCATTGTTGGTAGGAATTGTTATTGGAACTTATTCTTCTATATGCATAGCAACTCCAATTGTAATTGACTTTGACAGAAAGAAAATAGAATAGTATAAATTAAACTTTACAAAAGCCTCGTATTTTAAATAAAGTACGGGGCTTTTTTGATTATTATTCGTCATTGCGGTTCCGTTGTAGAGGAAAGGCAAGGCATGAAATGAGCTGCAGTAAACGATAGCATAAAGTAACGTTGTAGCGTATAACTCTTAAGTAATAAGCCTGATAATTTTCCGTAATGATGGCAACAAAAACATTAGGCCGATAGTGATCGTTCGCCACTCTGAAAAACGTTATACCTTTTATTATTAAAAATTATACCAAAGTTTTTGCTCATCTCCCTCTGCCGCGGCGGACCCTCTTTTTCGCCGGGGTAAAGAGGGATTGTAGAATTGGTTTAATTTATAATTCTATTCGGTATTATTTTCTCAATTCAAAATTTTGTCCCAAATAAACTTTTCTTACCATTTCGTCGTCGGCCAATTCTTGCGGTGTGCCGGCTTTTAGAATTTTTCCTTCAAATAAAAGGTATGCTCTGTCTGTAATACCAAGCGTTTCGTGAACGTTGTGGTCGGTAATTAAAATGCCAATGTTTCTCTTTTTTAGCTTGGCCACAATTTCCTGAATGTCTTCCACTGCAATGGGGTCAACGCCAGCACAAGGTTCATCGAGCAAAATAAATTTAGGACTTACTGCCAAAGCTCTTGCAATTTCTGTTCTTCTTCGTTCGCCACCGCTCAATAAATCTCCTCTGCTTTTTCTGATGTGTTGCAAACTAAATTCATTGAGCAGTTCTTCTAGCTTATTTTTTTGTTCTTCTTTGCTCAATTCTGTCATTTCTAAAATTGCACGAATATTATCCTCTATGCTTAATTTTCTGAACACACTGGCCTCTTGTGGCAAATATCCAATACCCATTTTTGCTCTTAGGTACATAGGTGTATTGGTGATGTTTTTATCCTCTAAAAAGATATTGCCATCATTTGCTTTTATCAAGCCAACAATCATGTAAAAAGTTGTAGTTTTTCCAGCGCCGTTCGGCCCTAATAATCCAACAATTTCGCCTTGGTTAACTTCTACAGAAACACCATTTACAACTGTTCTACTTTTGTATTTTTTAAATAAATTTTCTGTTCTTAGTTTCATTATATCAAAAGTAAGGTTCTTTTTGCAATCATTAAAAACTTGCTTGAAAGGTTGCTCTAATACCAAACTTAGAAATTCCACTTCCGGGATTTTTTACCTGGTAATTGCTGATGTAATTTTTGTCTATATATGTTAAGCGCCACAAGGCATCTACTCTAAAAAATTTAAAAATATTTTCAATTCCAAAACCTGCTTCGGCGTAAGGTAAATTTTTTAAAGATGACAATGTTGTTGGCAATAATAATTCTATTTGATTGGATGTGCTTATATTGCCCCAAACAACTTTAGCAGCCACCAATTCTCGCCATTTAAGTTTTTTAAATAAAGGAATTTTGTTTAAAAAGAATCCGTCAAAGTGATGTGTTGCAGTTCCTATAAGGTATTGGTCGCTACCAAACTCTAAATAATTCATTAGGTTAAAAGCGTATATATCGTAAGCGTAAGTTTCGTTTCCGGGATGTAAATCCAAAAGTGGATAAGCTACAGTTCCCCAAATTTTTCCGGCTTCAATCATATAATCTATATATCCAATGGGGTTTTGACGGTACCTATCGCTGATGTTTATATATACCTTATGAAAGTTATAATCGCTGTTAAAAACTCCTTTTAACCCTGCTGTATAGGCAATTTGAAGAACAGGAAATGTTGTTCCCAAACTTATTCTTTCAAATTCGCCGTTCAAAAATTTTTCATTCCATGCAAAACGGGTAGAGAAAGTAATTTCTGAGGATTGAATGTTTGCTTTGTTGATGTATGAACCCTCGCTAAATTTTTTATATATATTGCCAGCTACAGGACTTATTTTTCTGTGGCTTAAAGCAATTCTAGAGTTAAGTCCACTAAACCATTCATGGTCTATGTGTGCTCTGTAGCTTTCTACTAAGGTTAAATTTGTGAGTGGATTTCTTCTAAAAAAAGAGGCAATAATATTGTCTTGCCTAAATGCATTTATGCTTTGCCCCAACACCTCGTAATCTTTTTTGTAGTTTACTAGATACATTGTTCTGTGCGGTTTTTTGTTGATAAATCCTCTTGCACCAATACTGTATTTGTATTTATCGTCTTTAAAACCGTATGCACCGTAACCACTAAACTCTATCCATTTAGAAAAATCATTACTTGTTCTGCCTCCAATTCTTATTCTGCTTCCTTCTACTCTGTTAAAGCTATACGTTGTAAAATACGGACCGTATTCAAATTTCTTGTAAACGTAATATCCTGTATAAAGTGTTTTTCCCAAATCTCGGTATCTCCTAAAAGCTCTTATGGTTTGAATGGTATCTACCATTTTGTAAATTACTTCTTCGTTCTTGGATAAGGTATCGTGCCTAGACGTGGACCAAAATTCTGCTGAACGATCTGTTGAACCATCTTGTATAATAGTGTTTTCGCCGATTTTAAAAAATTTATCTTCTCTTGGTTTATTTATTACAAAGTTTTTATAGGATGTTGTTTTTCTTCCGTATCCGCCCATTGTTTTTTCTAGGAGTGCAACATCGGCAACCATCCTGTCTTTTTGTAGCATCCAAACAGAGTCAATAAAAACAAACTCTTGTGCAAAGCTAAACCCATTTATAAAATTGATGTTGGCTTCTTTAGCTATACTCATTTCAAAGCGCTTTACTCCCCAAGTTGAATCGTTAATCCAGATGTTTCCGTTAAATGCCAATTCTTCTTTTCTCTTGGGTTTAAACTGCAGTTGATAACACCATTTTCCATCAATAAATAAACTATCTATCAGGTAATATTTATAAAAAAGTAATCCATTATCAGAAATAGGACTCGTGAATTTTTTGCCAAATAAAAGAAAAGAGTTGTCGTAAATATTTGTATAGTAATTCATGTTTCCTAAAACCTGAGCAACAGACTGGTCGCTAATTCCGGCAGTTTTGCTGCCTTTAATTATTTCTTTTTTTGTTTTAGGATTTTTGCGGTAAAAAAAATCAGAAACGTTTTCGGAAATAAACATGGGCAAGTACGGTTTTTCATTTTTGTTGGTGCTGTCAATATTTTGAAATACAAATCGGAAAGGCTTAACCGTTTTCCTATTTATCATTTTTTTTGGCACATTGTTCAGGTCAACTTCAAACTTACTGTACACTTCAAACTCATAAGAATCGAGCTTTTCTACGTTGTTGTATTTTTTGTTTTTTATTACATTTTTTAAAATTCTGTGAGCAGGATTTTCTCCTGGTTTAATCACAATTTCTTGCAATGAAATGGTGGACGACTCTAATTGAACATCAATTTTTTGAGTAAACCCTTTTTTTATAAATACTGCTTTTCGGTTGTATCCAAGGTAGGTAAATACAATGCTATCCGATGTTACGTCTCCTGATATTTTATAAATTCCATCAAAATCTGATTGGCCGCCAACATTTGACGATTTAAAAAAAACGTTTATGAAGGGTAGGGGTTCGTTGGTAATTGAGTCGAATACTCTTCCGGAAACTATAGTTTGTGCATTGCTAATTAGGTTAAACCAAATAAGTAGAAATAAAAAAAAGAAACTTTTACTCATTTTTTTCTAATTCTTCCCAAAATTCAACTGCTCTTCTGGTATGAGGAATTACAATAGTGCCACCAACAATATTTGCCACTGCAAACACCTCAAAAATTTGTTCTTTGGTAATTTGTTCTTCGTAGCATTTTTTTAAGTGGTATTTTACACAATCGTCGCACCTCAGCACCATTGAAGCAACTAGCCCCAGCATTTCCTTGGTTTTGGTATCCAATGCTCCATTAGAGTATGTTTGAGTATCTAGGCTAAAAAGTCTTTTTAAAACTAAATTGTCTGAGTCCAATATTTTGGAGTTCATTTTTTGGCGGTACAAATCAAATTCTTGAACAAGGTTTTGCATTTTGTTTTTTTTGATAGTTCAAATATAGTAATTAAGGTAACAAACTATTTTTATACAATATTTAAACATTCATTAAATTTTACGAGTTAGATTGATATTACACGTAAAGGTTTAATCAAAAAAAAAGGTGGAACAAATTCCACCTTTTTTGTCATTTATTTAAAATCAATTACATCAACAAATTTCTGGAGATAACTATTTTTTGAACTTCAGTTGTTCCTTCGTAAATCTGAGTAATTTTTGCATCTCTCATCAAACGTTCTACATGGTATTCTTTAACGTAACCATATCCACCGTGAATTTGAACTGCTTCTGTTGTAACCCACATTGCAACACGTGATGCAAACAATTTTGCCATGGCACTTGCTTGCCCGTAATCTAAATGTTGGTCTTTTAGCCATGCAGCTTTCAAGCACAACAAACGAGCTGCCTCAATTTCTGTTGCCATGTCTGCTAATTTAAATTGTATGGCTTGGTGCTGAGAGATTTCTTTTCCAAACGCTTTTCTTTCTTTGGAATATTGAAGTGCTAACTCGTATGCACCACTTGCAATTCCTAATGCTTGAGCGGCAATACCAATTCTTCCGCCAGACAAAGTTTTCATGGCAAATTTAAAACCAAAACCATCTTCACCAATTCTATTGGCTTTAGGAATTTTTACGTCCTGAAACAATAGAGAATGAGTATCGGAGCCTCTAATTCCCATTTTATTTTCTTTTGCTCCAACAGTAAAACCCGGCATTCCTTTTTCTACAATAAATGCATTAATTCCTTTTGAGCCTTTTTCGGGATGAGTGTGAGCAATTACTAAATAAACAGAAGCACTACTACCATTTGTAATCCAATTTTTTGTTCCGTTCAGCAAATAATAATCACCCATATCAATTGCGGTTGTTCTTTGCGAAGTGGCATCGCTTCCTGCTTCGGGCTCTGACAAGCAAAATGCTCCAATTTTTTCGCCTTTTGCAAGTGGAATTAGGTATTTTTGTTTTTGTTCTTCGTTGCCAAATGTTTCTAAACCCCAGCAAACTAAAGAGTTATTTACAGAAACAACCAC
>CAIMMJ010000062.1 GCA_903842515.1 uncultured Bacteroidota bacterium
ATAGTTGCAATTGCTTTTTCTAATGCCAATGGGTTAATGTCTATTAATGTTGTTGCAAAACCATTTTGTGCAAATACATGTGCAATGCCATTACCCATAGTACCCGAACCTATAACTGAAACTTTTTTCATATCTACTTTTTATTTGAGGGCTGCAAATCTAATATTATTTTTTTGTGGTTTAAAAACTTCATTTTTCTTAATTAAATTTTATCATAAAATTAAAGACGTTTGGCACGATTTTGGTAAATCCACAAACCGACTTTAAAAATCAATAAATGAAAAAAGTTGTATTACTATTATCAATTTGCTTTTTTACTTCGGTAAATATTATTACTGCGCAAACAAAAGAAAAACCAGCAGCAGCATCAACGCCATCAGTAGCTCCTGTTTCGGGTGCAGAAATCTCGTTCGAAAAGGAAATTCATGATTACGGCACTATTGATCAAGGTGCAAATGGAGTTTATGAGTTTAAATTTAAAAATCCGGGCAAAGAGCCATTAATTATTACAAATGCCACCGGAAGCTGCGGTTGCACCGTACCTGTTTGGCCAAAAGAACCAATCTTGCCGGGTGCAACTAGCACCATAAAAGTAAGTTACGATACCAAAAGAGTAGGGCCTTTTAATAAAACTGTTACTATTGTTTCAAATGCAAAAGAATCTCCTAAAACTATAACAATTAAGGGGGTTGTAAATGCAAAGCCCGAAGAAGAAACTTTTCCTGCCAAGAAAGCAGGGTCAGGCGCACCGCTAGAAAAAAATTAATAAACTAAATATCAAACAAAAAAAATCAAAAAAATGAAAAATCTTATCTTATCAGTTGGAATTATGTTCCTTTCTACATTTGCAGCAAAAGCTCAAGACGCAGCACAACCTGCACAAGCTGCACCAAATCCTAATGCTGCAGAAATTGTTTTTGAACAAGAGGTTCTAGATTATGGAACTATTGAGCACAACGCCGATGGCAACAGAGTATTTAAATTTAAAAATACAGGCAAAGAACCTCTAATTATCACAAACTGCGTTGGTTCTTGTGGTTGCACAGTTCCTACTTGGCCCAAAGAACCAATTAAGCCAGGTGCTAGTTCAGAAATTAAAGTTAAATATGCTACAGACAGAGTTGGTGCGTTCGAAAAAACCATCACTGTAAGTTCAAATGCAAAAACTGCTTCTAAGGTTATTAAAATCAAAGGAGTTGTTAAACCTGATGCTGCCCCGGCACAAGGAGGAAACTAACAAATACTAAACCAATATAAATTAAACCACAAGGATTTATTAACCTTGTGGTTTTTTTATTTATTAACCTTTGAACGAATACAGCTACAAAAACATTCTTAAAATTTCTGTTCCATTAATTTTTGGTGGCATTGCTCAAACATTAATCAATGTTACTGATTCTATTTTCTTGGGGCATGTAAGCGTTGTTGCATTAGGTGCTTGTGCCATTTCCGGTTTGTTTTATGTTACGTTTTTTATGTTGGGTTTAGGCTTTTCTATTGGCACCCAAATAATGGTAGCAAAACTCGATGGAGAAAAAAATTACAGCGAAGTGGGAAAAGTTATAGACCACACTGTTTATTTTTTAGCTGCATTTGCTTGTATAATTTTTATTTTTCTTTTCTTCTTTTCTGATCTTCTTTTAGCATTTTTTGTTCAATCCAAAGAAGTTTTAATAGCCAGCATAGCATACATTAAATACCGATCTTTTGGTATTTTTTGTGGTTTTTTTATTTTGGTAGTAAGAGCTTTTTTTACAGGAATTTCTCAAACAAAAATTGTTTTTTATACTACTGTAATCTCCGCAGGTGCCAACGTCTTTTTAAATTATGTATTGGTTTTTGGGAATTTTGGTTTTCCTAAAATGGAAATAGAGGGTGCTGCATTGGCCTCCTCCTTGTCGGAATTACTGGCAGCAATTTTTGCACTTGTTTATACATTAAATTCTGCTGCTCGAATAAAATATTCTGTTTTTAAATTCATAAATCCTAAGTTAGAAATTTTAAAAGAACTCTTTAGTTTATCCGCACCACTTATGTTGCAAGTATACATTTCGCTTTGCAGTTGGTTTGCATTTTTTTTAATTATAGAAAAAATTGGTTCTCGAGAGCTGGCTTTGTCAAATTTAGTAAGAAATGTATACATGATTTTAATGATTCCCTTAATGGGATTTTCTTCCGCTACAAACACCATAGTAAGCAATTTAGTTGGGAAAGAAAAAAAGGAATTTGTTTTTATTGTTATCAACAGAATCATCAAACTTAGTGTATTGTTTTCTTTAGCTTTGGTCGTAATAAATTTCTTTTTTGTTGAGTATATTTTAAGTGTATTCACCAACGATAAAATGTTAATTCTGCAAACAATACCTAGCATTTATGTTGTTAGCGGTTCAATGATGGTCTTTAGTGTTGTATATATTTATTTAAGTGCCGTTTCTGGTTCTGGCTTTACAAAAGAATCTTTATACATTGAAATAGTTACATTAATTTTTTATTTATTTGCAACTTGGCTTGCAGCAATTTATCTTAGGCTTTCAATAGAATGGGTTTGGAGCGTAGAATATGTTTACTTTTTAGCAATGGGAATTATGAGTTTTGTTTTTTTAAAGATAAAATATCCTTCATCACAAAATGTATAAATTTTTTTTATTTGCACTACGATAATATTTTATGATTAAAGAGGTAAAAACAAAACACTTATTTATTGTATTAATTGTTGTCTCTATTTTATACAATTATCAATATGTTTTAAAATATCCCCCTCGCTCCACACATCAATGGCGACAGGCGGATGCATTATCTATAAGTTTAAATTATTACAATGAAGGAATGAAGTTTTTTGAACCCAAAATTCATGCCCAGTATTCTACAGATGGAAAAGGTGTTGGCGAATTTCCTATTGTATATTACATTAATGCAATGGTATGGAAAGCAGTTGGTATAAATTATTTTACGCCTAGGTTATTAATTCTTTTGCTCTCTTTTTTAGGTTTATTTTTTTTGTTCAAATCTGGTCAGCTGCTATTAAAGGATGGATTTTGGTCTTTAGTATTGCCCTTGCTTTTTTTAACCTCACCGGTTTATATTTATTATGCCAACAACTTTATTGTAAATGTTCCGGCTCTTTCCTTTCTGTTTGGTGCTTGGTATTATTTATTAAAATTTAGAGAAAACTTTAAACAAAAATACCTGATTTTTTCTTCCATATTTTTTACTGTTTCTTTTTTATTGAGGTCAACAATGGCCATAGGTTATATGCCTGTAATTTTTATTTTTTGCCTGGAATTTCTCGGTCTTTTAAAGCCATTAATTTCAAGAAAAAAATTGTTAGATATTTTTGTTTTGTTATTGCCCCTTGCCCTTGTTGTTCCATGGTATTTGTTTGCAAAGAGTTACAACAATGCTAATAATTCGGTGTACTTTTTAACCACCATTCGTCCAATATGGATTGGAGAAAATTTGGGCGATATTTGGGTAAAATTTTACAATAATTTACTTCCCAATTTTCACTTTGATTTTATTGGCGGTCTTATAATTTTAGCCTTTATTTTTTTATTTGTTTCTGCAAAAAAATTGCCCAAACAATTTAATATTTTTCTGATACTTATTTTATTCGAAATTGTTTCGTATTTTCTATTGTGGTTTGTTCAGTTTGACGTTCATGATTATTACACTTTAGATTTTTTCATATTTTTTCCACCAGTTGTATTGGGTTTTTTGGCCTATCACAAACACAACAATTCTTTTATACTCCAGTCAAATAAATTAAAAATTGCAGTTTCTATCACAACTGTTTTTTTTCTGTTGGGATGTGCAATAAAAAGTAGAGCAAAATATAATTCCAAAGATTTTATTTTCAACAAAAGGCTTATCCTCACCAAAGATGAAAACGATTATTGGAACTGGTATCATTGGTATTACAACGAAAGAGGATTAGCCATAGAAACGGTTAAGCCATATTTAAGGGAGATAGGCATAAGAAAAGAGGATTTAGTAATTAGCTTTCCCGATCAGAGCCCAAATATCAGCTTGTTTTTTATGGATCAAAAAGGCTTCACCAATTTGTATTATTACGATAAATCTTTAGGAGAAAAAACAGCGATTTATAAACTTAAAGGAGCAAAATATTTAATTTTAAGCGAGCCTAATTTAATGCAGGATTCCACTCTTGCTCCTTATTTAAAAAACCAAATTGGAGAATATAAAAACATTAAAATATTTGATTTAAAAAACTAATAAAATCAAGTTTTAATAGTAAGATGTTTTATAAACAATCTTTCTTAAGTCAATCCAAATTGCTTTAAATGATGCAACACATGTTTATAAAGCAGAGTTAAATATTCCTCGTAATTAAGCGGACCAAAAAAAATGTGATTTTCTGTTTCATTCTCTTTTCCTGCGAACCTTTCAAAAAATTTATATAAATTAATTTCTAATTCTTCAATTGCAGCTTCTAATGATTCAAGTCTTGGTTGTTCTGGCGTTTCTGGCATTTGGCTATTTGGAGTGCCCGGTTTAAATTCTTTTTCGCTAAACAAAAAACTTCTGAAGGCCGACAGTTTTTCCTGCTCAGTTAGCACTTGCATTTTTCTTTTTCCATTGGCATGCTCAATATATTCGCTTAAATGTTCTACCATTTGCCTGGCATTCATCTTGCCCCAGAGAGCTGGAGAATTTTCTTTTAATTCTCTAATTTTATCAAGGGCAGTTTTTTTTACAAAAAATTCTCTTTCGCTAACTTCCATGATTTATATACTAAACTTTTCTTCTAGCTTTTTAAATCTTGCAGACAAACTTTTGTTTAATTCATCTTGTTTGTAGTATTGAGTTATATAAACCAATCTTTGCATTACACTCATGGCTTGCTGCTTCTCTGTTTCGGCATTGCCGGATAATTCGCCTTTTAAAGAGAAATAAAATTTTAAATCGTCTTCATAGATATCTGCAAGTTCCTTTACCAATTCGTTTGCTTTTTTCTCATCTCCTGCTTTGTAAAAACTTTCGGCAACAGGAATCATAAAATAATTGTAAGGAACATTTTTCTTTGGCATAACTTCTAAACATTTGTTCAGCACTTCAACAGCCTTTTCTTTTTTTCCTTCCTTTACGAGTTCATCTGCCAACCTAGAAAAATTATTTCTCAAGTTCATGGTCATTCTGTTGTTGTTCTCGTCCATGTATAAATCATATTTATCTAAGCCACCCCAATGGAATTTCTTTACCAAGTTAGTATACAAAATATCGGTAACAACTCTTCCGGTTTGTCCGTCGTTGTTAAAATTCTCAACAGGAACTAATCTATAAGCCAAACCTTCTAACTGAAAATAATTTTCCAAGTCCATGTAACTGTCATCACCAACGGTTATTGCAAAATAGATTGGTCTTTTCCAATTATTTGTTGCTAAAATGTCAAAAATCAACAAATCGTTTTTCATCAAATAACTTTTGCTTATGTCCCACTTTATTCCACCTTTCACAATTCTAGAAGCCATCTCTTTGGGTACTGTTCCATTTTTTAATACCTCTGCAGAATCTACGGGGATAAATACTTTTTTGGTAGGTAAGAAGTTTAGTTCACTTCCACCTTGTGTTTGTAATTTTTTTCTAGAATCCTCACTTCCAATAAATGATATTAAATCTTTTATGTTGTAGTATTGAGTAGTGTCTATTCCCAAATCTGGCGAAGGATAAACAGGAACATAATCTCTTGTACCTTGCCTTATTTGATTGGCAGTTAATGTTAATGGCAATGGCTCAGATTCGTATGCCTTTCTTCTCATTTGATCTATATACCAATCGGTATTTGCCAAACTTAAATTTACAACTCTTACATCGGTTCTATACCCTTCAACCTCTTGAGCGTACCACAAAGGGAATGTATCATTATCACCGTTAGTAAATAGCAATGCATTAGGAGCACATGAATCTAGATAGTCAAATGCAAAATCTCTTGCAGTGTATCTGTTAGATCTGTCGTGATCGTTCCACTCTTCTTTGGCCATCAACACAGGTGCCATAAACAATCCAATTACTGTAGCTATTCCTGCTGCGGCTTGTGCATTTACTTTTTTCTTTAAAAAATCCTGAATGGCATAAACACCCAATCCAATCCAAATTGCAAAAGCATAAAACGAACCCACAAATGCATAATCTCTCTCTCTAGGCTGATAAGGTGCCATGTTCAAATACAAACCAATGGCTAGTCCGGTAAATACAAATATTAGCAATACTATAAAAGCATCATTTTTATTTGATTTAAAATGAAAATATAAACCAATCAATCCTAAAATCATAGGAAGCATATACAATCTATTGTAGCCCTTATTTTGAGTCATACTTTTAGATAGTTTATCTTGTGGCCCCAGTCTTGGCGAGTCTATTGGATTAATACCACTTAGCCAATTTCCGCGTAAAATGCTGCCATGGCCTTGAATATCATTTTGCCTTCCTGCAAAATTCCATAAAAAATACCTGGCATACATGTGCCCCACTTGATACCTAAAAAAGAACCTCAAATTTTCAGTAAAAGTAGGTTTCATAATTGTGGTTTCTTCTCCTCTGGAATCTACTCCTTTTACTGCAGTACCTTTGTAATCTGACCATTCTTTATAGCCACTAACTTTTTGCCTTTGATCGTCCCACATTCTAGGAAATATTGTACAAAATTTAGGGTCGTAATTTGGAATAGTATTTTTTCTGTCGTAGGATACCACATATTCTCCTTTTTCTACATCCTTTATATAAATAGGATTTCCATCTTTGTAGGGTGAAGAAGGATTTAATGGTGTATTAAAATATTGTCCATACAATATAGGCCAATCTCCATATTGCTCTCTATTTAGATAAGAAAGTAAATTTACCGCATTTTCGGGATTGTTCTCATCAATTGGTGGATTGGCTTGAGACCTAATAATCAAAACAAAGAAAGTAGAATATCCAACCAATATAAATGCAAAACACAAGATCATAGTGTTTGCAAATGCCTTTCTGTTTTTTTGAGTATATTTTAATCCCCAAATTACAGCTGCAATCAATAATACAAAGTAAAATATTGTGCCCGAATTAAAAGGAAGTCCAATTGTATTCACAAAAAACAATTCAAACTTTGCAGCAAGATTGGCAATTTGAGGTATAATACCTGCCTGAATTATTGCTAAAATAACCAGCGAAAGAAACCCAGTGATAATAAAACTGTTGCGGGTAACCTTGTGCTTTTTAAAGTAATAAACAAAAACAATGGCTGGAATGGCCAATAAATTCAACAAGTGAATTCCAATGGATAAACCAACTAGGTAAGCAATAAAAACTATCCATTTATCTGCATGAACTTCATCGGCTACTTGTTCCCATTTTAATATTGCCCAAACAACCAATGCAGTAAAAAATGACGACGATGCATAAACCTCACCTTCTACAGCCGAAAACCAAAACGAATCAGAAAATGTGTAGGCTAATGCTCCAACAATACCCGAGCCAATAATTGCTATTAAAGAACCACTTGAAATTTCTTTATTGTCTTTTTGTGCAATCTTTTTTGCCAGTGCTGTTATTGTCCAAAACAAAAATAAAATAGTAAATGCACTCATCAATGCCGACATCACGTTTATCATTTTTGCCGCTCCTGTAGGATCAGAAAAAATAGTAAAAAATCTTCCAATTAAGTTAAATAATGGTGCACCTGGAGGGTGACCAACTTCTAATTTAAATGCGGTTGCAATATACTCTCCGCAATCCCAAAAACTTGCTGTAGGTTCAATAGTACTTAAATAGGTGAATGATGCAATTGCAAAAACCAACCATCCCGTAATCGTGTTTATTTTACTGTAATTATTCATTTTTTGAATTTATGTTCTGTTTATCTCAATTTTTTAAAATCCTGCGAAAATATAAAAATAATACCAAGTGTTTTATTGTTCTGCTATGTTCAAACCTTTATTTTGTTAACATTTGAAACCAAACATTTACAAAATTTTGCACAAAACATATAAATGTCTAATTTTTATTTCAAGTCAAAAATACAATTTACCCCCGGATATCGTTCAGTAACAAATCCTTCGGCATACTCACAATTTATTATTCTGCCCAGCGTAGAAGCTCTTTCAGTTATGGTCTCAAAAAACTGTTTAGAAGAAATTGGAGTTTGGGGCTCACTAGATTTTTCAAAATAAAACTGACTGGAGTAGGCTTTAATACTTTCTATTTTTTTGTCCATCACTGTTGAAATATCTACTAAAAAGTTGGGGTGAATAAACCTATCTTGTATATAATGATAAACTGCTTTAGGGCGCCATGGATTTTCAATGTCAATAAAGCTATTTTGATATTTTATTAACCCGGCATAAAAGCAAGCCTCAGAAACTAATTTAGATGCATTTCCATGGTCTGGATGTCTGTCTGAAGTGGCGTTGCACAATACAATTTCTGGTTGATATTTTCTAATCATTAAAATTACTTTTGATAAGTTCAATTGGTTATACTCCATAAACCCATCTTCAATTTCTAAATTCTCTCTTGCCGATAAACCCAAAATTGATGCTGCTTTTGCGGCTTCTATTGTTCTAGTTTCTGCTGTTCCTCTGGTGCCCAATTCGCCTTTGCTTAAATCTACCACACCTGCTTTTTTCCCTTCGTTAATAGCTTTTAATATAGTTCCACTGCACGAAAGCTCTACATCATCCGGATGAGCTCCAAATGCTAAAATGTCTAATTTCATTTATTTTTCCTTAATAATTTTGTTAGCACAAAGTAAACCAATATTCCCGAAATTATTCCAAATACATACCCTCCAATTATATCAAAAGGAAAGTGAACACCTAAGTAAATTCTACTGTAGCCAACAATTAAAGCGTAAAAAATTAAAGAGCCAACTAAAAACAAATTTTCAAAAAGCAGTAGTGTAAAAAAAGTAGCAAAAGCCGCGGAATTTGAGGCGTGGCTGGATATAAAACCAAATGCACCACCACAATGTTTTACCACAATAACTTCTTGCGGAGGGTTATTGTAGTGACATGGGCGAGGCCGCTTTACAAAATTTTTTATGGCAACACTTCCTCGGTCGCTTATTAAAATAAGAGCGGTAGTAAAAAGAAGTATTTTAAAAATATTTTTATTGAGCTTTTGATAAGTTTTAAATATAATAAAGATATAGAATGGAATCCAAAAAAACTTATTAGACGCCAAAACCATCAACGAATCCAACCAATTTGTGTGAAATTGATTAAGCCAAAAGAATAACTTAAAGTCTATTTCAGTAAAAAAGGACAAGTTTGTACTACTAATTTAAAATATACAGAATAGTTTGTCCTGTTTTGCATTTTTTTGTTTCAATTGAAAGCGAAAAAGCAAGTATGTTTTTTAAAGCGTCTCGGCTCGGTTCGGGTCCAATTTCCGTTAATTTTGAATAATTTCTTTTTACGCTTTTTTTTGAGAAGGTAGAGATTTTTTGCATAGGCAATTTTAGAGTTTCATGCATTAAACTCAGTAAATTAATTTTTATTGTGTGAGTTTAATTAAAAAATATTTTGTTGGCTCTTAGGATAAAAATTACCCACGAAACAATTTGCAGCAATCCACCAATTGGTGTTATTGGTCCTAATATTTTTGAAATTATTACGGGAAGACCTAAAACATCTTTCAATGCTAAAAAATATATCGAGAAAGAAAATATGCAAACACCCATTATATTAGTTAATACAATTAATTTCAATGATTTTTTGGTAATAACTTCTAAAATCGAAAAAACTAAAACAGAAAATCCACCATAAATCTGATACCTAACACCAGTTTCAAAAGAAATTAACTGCTGTTCAAGCAATATTTTCTTTAGCAAATGAGCTCCCAAGGCCCCTAAAATTATACCTGTTCCAATTAAAATAGCAGCAGACCTAAAATTGTTTGTAGTATTCATAATATTCATTATTTATGCTGTAAAAATATACATTTATTAAATAAACACCTCCGCCTAAGAGCACTGAAAAATTTGAATGAAAGTAATTAATTCAATCAACAAAAATAAACCGTCATTTCGGAAATTTTGTTTGGCAATAGCGAAGGGAAATTATCCGCAATCCCAATTATTAGAACTAATAAACCCAAAAACCTAAACATACTTGCATTAAGGTTGCAGAGAAAAAGCAAGGTTGGAAATGAGCCGCTCAAATGAGGCGGACCCTAAAAAAAGTACCGTCATTGCGGAAATTTTGTTTGGCAATAGCGATGGAAAATTATCCGCAATCCCAATTGTTAGAACTAATAAACCCAAAAACCTAAAAATACTTGCATTAAGGTTGCAGAGAAAAAGCAAGGTTGGAAATGAGCCGATCTAAATCGGCGGACCCTAAAAAAAGTAACGTCATTGCGGAAATTTTGTTTGGCAATAGCTAAGGAAAATTATCCGCAATCCCAATTGCTAGAACTAATATGCAATGGAAATGATTACAGGCATAAAATTATACAAAGATAATATCCCAGAAACCGATTCTATTCTACCAATTGCGTTTCACCTAATTGCAAGAGCCGGAACTTTAACTACATTAATCTCTTTAATAGCAAACTATCAAACAATAAATATACTAACTGCAATCATTATCAACATTATAATAGTTTTCATTGTTCTTAAAATTACCTCTCGCCTTTAAAAATTGCTAGACACAGGAGGTATAAACAATCTTAGAAAAGTATTTGAAATAATTATTTTAGCTATTGAAGTAAAACTTTTTCAGAATAATTTTATTTTAAAATCCACTTAATTCTGAATTTTAAATTTCTTAAATGCTTCATCATTTTTAAGCAATTCCAATGCCTTCATATACGAATCATTCAATTGGTTTATTACTTCGTAAAAATTGGCATTGCCATATATGTCTCTGGCCATTAAGGCTTTTAGCTGAATATAAACAACCTCCTTGGAAGTTGCAAATCCTTTTTCATCATATTTTACACCTTCAGCTTCACCTTTTTTTATAAGCTCGTTTACCAGCGTTTCTTCAACAATAAAATCTTTTTTAAATTTTTCAAATGTGGGAAACTTTTCTAATAAACTCTTTCTGTTTTTATCAACGTATGAAAGTGTAAATTGATTCAAAGTCCCTTTCCTAATTAAGTCTGTTAAATACTTAGAATTTTTTGTAGTATCTATTGGTATAAATATATCTGGCATAATACCACCACCACCATAAACTACTCTGCCACCATTGGTTTTAAATTTTAGGGAATCAGGAAATTTAATACTGTCAGCATTAGTAAGCTCACCGTGTTTGTAGCGGTTAAATAAATCTTTGTAATAATTTTCAGTTCCACCACCGTATGGTTTTTGAATACACCTGCCTGTTGGTGTAAAATATTGTGCAATGGTTAATCTCAATGCAGAACCATCTGGCAAGGGATATTGATTTTGTACTAAACCTTTTCCAAATGTTCTTCTTCCAACCAAGAGCCCTCTGTCCCAATCCTGAACACTTCCTGATAGAATCTCGCTAGCAGAGGCAGAACCTTCATCAATTAGTAAAATTAATTTTCCTTTCTCAAAATCACCTTTTACAGTAGAAACATAGTCCTTTTTAGGCGAATGAATGCCTTTTGTGTAAACAATTAACTTTTCTTTTTCTAAAAATTCATCCGCAATCTCAAAAGCAGTATTCAAAAAGCCGCCACCATTGTCCTGTAAGTCAAATATAATGTCTTTGGCACCCATTGATTTTAGTTTGCTTAATCCATCTTTCACTTCTTGGGTGCTAGTTTGAGCAAACCTGCTAAGCTTTATATATCCTACAGTGGGAGACGCCATATAAACTGCATCTACAGAATAAAGAGGTATCTTGTCTCGTGTTATAGTAAAGTCTAGTAATTCTTTATTTCCCCTTCTTAATATTCCAACTTTAACTTTTGTGCCTTTATTTCCCCTTAGTTTCTTCATCACCTGCTCATTCTTGATTTTTATTCCTGCAACTGTCTCATCCTCAATTTTTACAATTCTATCGCCCGACATAATTCCAACCTTAAATGAAGGTCCTCCAGAAATAGGAGATATTACTGTAATTGTGTCTTCTAAAATGTTAAATTGAATTCCAACGCCTTCAAAATTGCCACTCAAGGGTTCATTAAATTCTTTTAGTTCTTTGGGAGTTACATAAACTGAGTGAGGATCAAGTTTTTCCAGCATACCAATTAATGCATCCTCCACAAGTTTATCTTGCTTCACAGAGTCCATGTAATAATAGTTTACAATCTGCAATGCCGAACCAAGTTTATCCATTGCAGAGTTTAATTGATTGATATCATTTTGTGAATACGAAAATTTGAAAATGAACATTAAAACAAGTCCTAAAGATAATTTTTGCATGTTGGTCGAAGTATTTTTTGCAAATATAGACAGAAAGTTTTCAAATATTTGTTTCTAAATTTTGCGAATTTGTAAAATAAAACTACTTTTGCCAATTAGAAAATGAAATTAGATTTGAATAGAAAATTATCAATATGAAAAAAATACTGTTTTTAATCGCGTTGTTTGCCCTTCCATTTACCTCTTTTTCTCAATATAGATGGGAATATGGCGGTGGTTTTGGTGCAGCAAATTACCTAGGTGATATAGGAGGTCAAGATGGTCCTCGCAGAGATTTTTTTAGCGACATGCAGCTTGGTAGCACTCGTTACAACTTTATGGGGTATACCAGGTATAAATTACACAAATCCTTGTCTCTAAAAGGGCAATTATTGTTGTTGAACATTTCTGGCGCTGATAAATATTCAACCAATATAGAAAGAGTGGGAAGAAATTTGAGCTTTTCTACAAACATTATTGAAGCATCAGTTCAAGGAGAATGGAATTTTTTCTCTCAATCTAGACTTTCTGGTGGTGGCGGCCTTGCAAAAGGAAGAAAGAAAAAAACAGAT
>CAIMMJ010000063.1 GCA_903842515.1 uncultured Bacteroidota bacterium
TGCTATTGGAACAGAGATGATAGATATTATAAAAAAGAGGGCTGGAAAGGAACAAACAATTTAGATGGAGGTACTCTATTTACTCAATTCTCTCACTTTATTGATATTATGTATTGGTTATTTGGCGATATAAATGATATCAATGCAAAATTTAATGACTTTACACATAAACATTCCACTCAATTTGAAGACAGTGGGCTAGTTAATTTTAATTTTATTAGCGGAGGTATGGGCTGTATAAATTATTCTACTGCAGTGTGGGATTCAAATTTAGAAAGTAGTCTAACAATAATAGGAAGCAATGGAAGCGTAAAAGTAGGAGGGCAATATATGGACAAGGTAGAATATTGCCACATAAAAGATTATCAAATGCCAGAGCTAGCTCCAACCAGTCCAGCAAACGATTACGGTCATTACAAGGGATCTGCCAACAATCACCATTTTATTATAGAAAATGTTGTTGACACCATTAAAGGGCGAAACCAAATAACTACAAATGCTTTGGAAGGTTTAAAGGTTGTTGATATCATAGATAGAATTTACGCACTTAGACCTGATAATTTAAAATAAAAAATAATTGATATTTTTGCCGCTGGTTAAAAACTAAGTGTCTGTATAACAAATTACCGATATAATAAATTATGATAAACGAAATTAAGAAAAAAGAAGCAAAGTTAGCCGTAATTGGGCTAGGATATGTAGGATTGCCTATTGCTTTGGCATTTGCAAAAAAAATATCTGTTATTGGGTTTGATATCAATCAGGCCAGAGTAGATATGATGAATAACAAAATAGACCCTAGCGAGGAATTACCTGCTTCGGAATTTGAAAATTCAGATATTGTATTTACTGCCGATTTAGAAACTCTTAAACAAGCAAAGTTTTTTATTGTTGCAGTTCCTACTCCTATTGATGAACACAATAAACCAGATTTAAAACCATTAATTAGCGCTTCAAAAACAGTTGGCGCTTGCCTAAAAAAAGGAGATTATGTTGTTTACGAATCTACTGTTTATCCGGGTTGCACAGAAGAAGATTGTATTCCAATTTTAGAGAAAATTTCAGGTTTAAACTTTAAAACCGATTTCAAAGTTGGCTACTCTCCCGAGAGAATTAATCCGGGTGACAAAGAACATACAATAACCAAAATTCTTAAAGTTGTTTCTGGCTGCGACGCCGAATCTTTAGACGTAATTGCAGAAACTTATAAAATAATTGTGGAACCGGGAGTTCATAAAGCCGCAACAATTAAAGTGGCCGAAGCCGCAAAAATAATAGAAAACACACAACGTGATGTGAACATTGCATTAATGAATGAGCTTTCCATTATTTTTAATAAAATGGGAATAAATACATTTGATGTACTTGAGGCAGCAGGAACAAAATGGAATTTCTTGAAATTTTTCCCAGGCTTAGTTGGTGGCCATTGCATTGGCGTTGACCCTTATTATTTAACTCACAAAGCAGAATCGGTAGGGCACCATGCCAAGATAATAAACAGCGGCAGATTCGTAAACGATTCTATGGGTAAGTACATTGCCGAACAAACTGCAAAAAAAATTATTGCAAAAAAGAAAGACCCAAACAAAGCAAGAGCATTGGTAATGGGTGCAACATTTAAAGAAGACGTTAGTGATATAAGAAATTCCAAAGTTGCCGATGTAATAAAGGAATTGGAAAGCTATGGAATTAAAGTAGATGTTGTAGATCCTTTTGCAAGTAGCAAAGATTTAAAACACGAATACGGTTTTGAATTGGCTTCAGAAATAGGAAAAAACTATGATTCTGTGTTAGTAGCAGTAAATCACAACGACTATAAAAATCTATCCGAAGAATATTTTAAAACAATATTAGCCAACGATGGAATTTTAGTCGACATCAAAGGAATTTACAGAGGCAAGATAAAAGATATTGCATATTGGAGTTTATAAAAAATTTTGTAAACAACCATGAAAGTTTTAGTAACGGGAGGTGCAGGATACATTGGTTCTCACACAACAGTAGAATTGTTAGAGCAAGGACACGAAGTTGTAGTTATTGATAATCTATCAAATTCTTCGCATTCAGTTCTAGATAGGATAAAAGAAATTACTGGAAAATCGCCTTCATTTTTTGAGTTTGATTTGTGCGACGAAGAAAAGGTTTTTAATTTTTTTGAATCTGAAAAAAATATAGATGCAATTATTCATTTTGCAGCATTTAAAGCAGTGGGCGAGTCTGTAGAAAATCCACTAAAATATTACAGAAACAATCTAAGTTCACTTGTAAATATTTTAAATGCCACAAAAAATTATCCCTCATTAAAATCATTTGTTTTTTCTTCTTCGTGCACCGTATACGGGCAACCTGATATTTTACCGGTTACAGAAAATTCGCTGGTAAAGCCCGCAGAATCGCCTTACGGATATACAAAGCAAGTAGGCGAAGAAATTTTAAAAAGTGTTTCATTACAATCAAATTTCCCTATTATTTCACTCCGGTATTTCAATCCCATTGGAGCTCATCATTCTGCACTAATTGGGGAACTGCCAAACGGAATTCCAAATAATTTAGTTCCGTTTATCACGCAAACTGCAATTGGAAAAAGAGAAATTCTTAGCGTTTTCGGTAACAACTACAATACTCCAGACGGATCATGTATCAGAGATTTTATTCATGTGGTAGATTTGGCAAAAGCACACGTTGTTTCTATTGAACGTTCTATTAAAAAACAGAACAAAAGCAATTACGAAGTATTTAATATTGGAACAGGTGTTGGTTATTCTGTTCTCCAATTAATTAATACTTTTATTGAAACAACAGGTGTTAAATTCAATTATAAAATTGTTGAAAGAAGGGCAGGAGACGTAGAAAAAATTTACGCAGAAACTACCTTAGCCAATACTGAATTGGGTTGGAAAGCAGAGTTAAACCTTGCGCAGATGCTTCTCTCGGCCTGGAATTGGGAGAAGTATTTAGGCAAGAATTAAAAATATTGGGTTATCTAAGTATTAAGTTTTTCATAAATAAATTTAGTAAAAGATTTATCTTTAACTTCGTAAATTAATTCTACAAATTATACATCTTAGTTATTAATAGCCATAACATATTTATGAAAAAAAATTTACTCTCTTTATTTTTATTTGTTATTATAAATGCACCAAGCTTTGCACAAATACCAATTGCAAATGCTAGGCAACAAATTAGCGGAACCTCTGTAACCGTTAGAGGAGTTGTAACCAATGGTGCCGAACTTGGGGTTATTAGATATATTCAAGACCCAACAGGAGCAATTGGATTATACGATGCTACTTCTGCTGCTTTGGCACTTTTAAACCGTGGGGATTCTGTAATTGCTACAGGAGTTATATATGACTTTCAAACTCTCTTAGAATTAAGCCCACTTACTAATATCACTGTTGTTTCAACATCAAATAGTTTGCCTACACCGCAGCTAATTACTCCCAATCAGATGGACGAGAGCAGAGAAAGTGAATTAGTAAGAATAAACAATGTGAGTTTTGCTGCCGGAGGTTCTACTTTTGCAGGCAATACTACCTATGATTTTACAGCTTCGGGCCAAAGCGGTGTAATTTATGTTAGAACTGGATCTCCATTAGTTGGAACCCAAATCCCAGTTTCTTCTGTTAATTTGGTTGGAATTTGCTCTCAGTATAGTGGAATTTATCAGTTACTGCCGAGAGATATAAACGATTTTATTTTCCCTTTGAATATAAACATTACAAGTGCTGTATCAACAAATAACATTGTTAACGATGGGTTCAACCTTTCATGGACAACAGATATTGCAGGTTCATCGTATGTTAAATACGGACTAACTCCAAATTTAGAATTAGGATTTTTAGGCAACGCAGCTCTTTCAACAACTCATAGTTTTCAGTTGACAGGTTTAGAGCCTGGCAAAATTTATTATTGTCAGGCGTTTTCTGTGGCAGAAAATGATACTGCTTTTGCACCAATAAAACCTTATGGAACTAAATCACTTTCTAGTGGTAATATAAAAGTTTATTTTAATGCATCTGTAAACAACAATTATGCAACAGCACAAAATGCAATTCAACTTTTAGAGGCAATAGACGACACATTAATTGCATACATAGACAGGGCAGAAGAAAGTTTAGACTTAACAATTTATGATTTTGACAATACTAACATCAGCAATATTTCTACAGCCATAAATGCAGCTCAAGAACGAGGTGTAAAAGTAAGGTTTATCTCTGATGGTTCTCTTGAAGCAACAAATTTTGCAGTGAGTGAGTTATTGCCAACAGTGCCCAAAATACTTAGCCCAACAGGAACAGGTTACACCATTATGCACAATAAGTTTGTAGTTATTGATGCAAATCATAGTAATCCAAACAAACCAATTGTGTGGACTGGCGCAACAAATTGGACAGACAGGCAAATTAATCGTGACCCCAATAACGTTATAATTGTTCAAGACCAAACTTTAGCAAGAAATTACAAGTTAGAGTTTGATGAAATGTGGGGAGATACTGGCGTTGTAGCCAATTTAACCAACTCTAGATTTGGTCAATACAAAACAGACAATACACCTCACGAATTTATTATCAATGGAAAAAGAGTACAATGCTTTTTTAGTCCGAGCGATGGAGTAAATAGCAAATTAATTGAAACCATAAATGCTACAACCAGCGAACTATATTTTGCATCTATGCTAATAACTAGAGTTGATATTGCAGATGCATTAAACAATGTGGCAATTAATCGCACATGCCTTGGAATTGTTGATAATCCAAGCACTACAACAATGTATAATTATTTGTTGTCTGGAATGGGTGCGGGCAATTTGGTTACAAATATTGATGCCAACGAATACATGCACCATAAATACCTAACTGTTGAACAGAGTAACATTCCTCAATCCATTTTATGGACAGGATCTCACAATTGGAGCAGTAACGCAAACAATAGAAATGATGAAAACACTCTAATATTATATGGAACTGAATTTGCAAATGTATATTTTCAAGAATTTGTTAGTAGATATATCGAAGCTGGTGGAATAGTTTTAAATGATAAGCAGTTTGCTCAAAATTCAGATTTAAATTTGTTCCCAAATCCTTGTAGCAAAAGTGCTTCGCTTAACTTTTTGAATTTAGATAATCAAGTTTACCAAATTTCAATTTACGATATTAACGGTAAAAATATACTTACTAAATCTATTAATGATTTATCAAAATTTCAGCAATTAAGCTTAAGTGAACTGAATTTAGTTGCAGGAGTTTACATGGTGAAAATAGCTACTGAAAAAAGTGTAGTAAACACGAAACTTATCCTAACAGAATAAGTTTTTAAAAACAAACTAAATTTGACTTTTTGTAGCAAAAAGCAATAATTATTTAGCTTTTTTCAATGTCTTGGCCGAATCAAATTTCAGTAAAAATAGAAGGATAGAAAACCTATACCCTTTGCACAAACTAAATTTTATTTACTTTTAAAAAAAAATTATATCAAACTATGAAATCAAAAAAATTACTTTTAACAGTTTTATTTGCAGGGTTATTTGCTGTAACCTCTTTTTCACAAAGCAATCCCGCAGCCTTTAATTTAGCAAGTGGCAATTATACTTTTGCTGCATGGGATGCTGCATCTCCAGCAGGAACCTATCCTCCAAATATGATCTTTCACGTTGACAGTATAAGAGAAGCATTAAATTTTAACGCTGTAGCAAATTATGGATGTCCTTACAATTTAGGCGGTAGAGCCAGAATAAATGGAAGAAATGCTGATGGATTTAGCTTCCTCAACGTTGGACAATCTTTAAACGATCAATGCAACTCAATCGCTGGAATACCTACAACAATTAAGAAATTTATGGGTGCGGCTGTGCTTGCAGTTAAAACACTGGGAAGAGAACAAATACAATTAACCTGGAAAGGTACCATGTATTCCAACCTATCATACAATGGCGATACCGCACAAGGCAATTTACAGTCTAGATTTTATTCTATTAAAATGCAATACAGAACCGACACAACTTCCGCTTTTGTTGATGTTCCGGCTGCAGGTGTTTTTTCTTCCAATTCAGATGCCACAACATACAAAACTCAGGGTACAAATGAAATCCTCTCAGCAACATTACCCGGGGTTTGCAACAATAAAACATACGTACAAGTTAGATGGTTGTATTATCAGAGTACAATTGGAGGAGGAAACAGACCTGAGTTAGGAATTGATGATGTAAATGTTTCAAGTACGGCCGGAAATTTCACTTCAAATATCACAGCAAATGGAGCAACTGAATTTTGCCAAGGCGGAAATGTTGTTTTGCAATCATCGCCTGCAACCACTTACCTCTGGAGCACAGGCGAAACAACCCAAGATATTTCTGTTGTTAATTCAGGTTCTTATTTTGTAACAGCTACCAATGCAAACGGCACGTCGGCGGTTTCAAATTCCATACAAGTTACTGTATTGCCGGCACCAAATGCAGCAATTTCTTTTTCAGGTGCTTCGGCTATTTGCGATGGAGCATCCGTAACTCTAAATTCAAATTTAGCCGCAAGTTATGTGTGGAGCAATGCAGCAACTACGGCTTCTATTGTGGTGACTACTCCGGGAGATTATTCTGTTACTGTAACCTACACCAACGGATGCACAAGCACAAGTAGCCCTGTAACAATTTCCAATTCTACAGCACCCGCTGTGCCGCAAATTACTTACAACGGTGCTTTTGATTTGCAAAGTACTGTTGCTGTGGCATACCAATGGTTATTGGCTGGTGTAGAAATTGCAGGTGCAAACTCACAATTTTATACACCTACAGAAAATGGAATTTATACTGTTATTGTTTCAAATGAAAATGGATGCACCTCAGTTTCTTTGCCCTACGAATGGTTAATTACTTCGTTAAATAAAAACTCCAATTCAAACTTAGCAATTTTCCCAAACCCCAGCCAAAACCACATTAGTGTTGTATGGGAATCAGAAAAAATAAAATCAGTTCAGATATACGATTTGCTAGGAAATTTAGTGCAAATTGAATACGATAACTTTTATAAAATAAATGTTTCAAATTTGTCCAGTGGCAACTATTTTGTAAAAATATTTAATGCAAAAGGAGTTTCAGAAAATAAATTTTTAAGCAAACAGTAATCACACTTACTATATTTACAATAGGCGTTCTAAGTAGTAGTCTCTCAAATTCTCTTAAGCTCAATAGAATCAATTGATTTGAATGAAAAAATGAGATTCAAATCTACTGTTTTCTGATGTTTATAATTAAAA
>CAIMMJ010000064.1 GCA_903842515.1 uncultured Bacteroidota bacterium
AAAATTTATAATTTATTTATGCAGATTATTGAATGTGTTCCTAATTTTTCTGAAGGCCAAAACATGGAAATTATTTCTATGATAACCAATGAAATTGAAAATATTGAAGGAGTAAAACTATTAAATGTAGATCCCGGAAAAGCAACAAACAGAACAGTGGTTACATTTGCAGGCGATCCTGCATCTGTTGTAGAAGCTGCTTTTAGAGCAATTTCAAAGGCTGCGGAACTTATAGATATGAGTAAACACAAAGGAGAACATCCTCGCATGGGAGCAACAGATGTTTGTCCTTTGATACCTATTGCAGGAATAAGCATGGAAGAAACTGCAGAGTGGTCAAAAAAATTAGCAAAGAGGGTAGGAGAAGAACTAAATATTGCTGTTTATTTATACGAAGAATCTCAAACTGATAAAACAAGAAATAATTTATCTGTTATTCGGCAAGGCGAGTACGAGGGATTTTTTGCAAAGATAAATGACCCTAAATGGAAACCAGATTTTGGACCTCAACAACATTCTGTTAAAAGTGGATCTACTGTAATTGGAGCAAGAGATTTTTTGGTTGCCTATAATGTAAATTTAAATACCACCTCTGTAAGAAGAGCAAATTCAGTTGCCTTTGATGTTAGAGAAGCAGGAAGAGTTATAAGAGAAGGAAACCCAATAACAGGAAAAATTATTACAAATGAAAATGGGGCACCAGTTTTTCAACCAGGGAAACTTAAGTCAGTAAAAGCCATAGGTTGGTTTATAGAAGAATATGGATTGGCACAGGTTTCTATGAATCTTACAAACATTAATGTTACACCTGTTCATTTGGCGTTTGATGAATGTTGTATTAGCGCCAACTCACGTGGAATTAGAGTAACAGGATCTGAGTTAATAGGATTAATACCACTAAAAAGTTTATTGGATGCCGGAAAATATTTTCTTGAAAAGCAAAAAAGAAGTATTGGCGTTAGTGAGGAAGAATTGATAAAAATTGCCATAAAATCTATGGGATTAGATGAACTTGCTCCATTTGAACCTGAAAAAAGAATAATTGAATATTTGTTGTTTCCAAAACAAAAAAAATCTCTGATACAAAAAAATTTAATTGAGTTTGCAAATGAAACTGCCTCAGAGTCTCCTGCACCGGGTGGCGGTTCTATATCTGCCTATTTAGGTGTGTTGGGTGCTTCACTGGGAACAATGGTGGCCAATTTATCTTCTCATAAAAAAGGATGGGACGATCGCTGGAAAGAATTTTCTGACTGGGCAGACAAGGGTCAACAGCTAAAAAATAAATTATTAAAATTAGTTGATGAAGATACCAATGCATTTAATAAAATTATGGAAGCCTTTTCATTACCAAAGTCAAATGAAATAGAAATGAATGCAAGAAAAAATGCCATTCAAGAGGCAACATTAAATGCAACTTTAATTCCTTTGGAAGTAATGCAAACTTGTTTACAAACATTTCCATTAATTAAAACAATGGCCGAAATTGGTAATCCTAATTCTATTTCTGATGCAGGTGTGGCAGCCTTAAGTTGCAGAGCAGCAATAAGAGGGGCATACATGAACGTGAGAATAAATTCTAAAGATTTAGCAGATAAAATTAAAATGAACGAGCTAAACGAAGAGGGTAAAATTATAAACGAATTAGCAGAAAAGTTAGAATCAGAAATTATTGAAATTGTAAATTTAAAAATAGGTTGAAATCTATAAATCCCTTCCTTAAGGAATCACTAATATGACAAATACAAAGAATCATGTTCCTTGGACAAAAAGAATTGCCTATTTTTTTCCAATACAACTAATCTTGGTGCACTTAAAAAAGAACCAGGTATTATTATTGTTTTGGTTGTTATTGTTTGGTTTCATAACTAAAAACATTGCTTCAAATTATGGTGCTCACTACTTGTTTTTAAACCCCGAATACCTCAATAAAGTTGGATTTTTATCTTACTTTATTGTAGGATTTAGTTGCGGCGGTTTTATTATGGCATTCAATATTTCTAGTTTTATTATTAACGGTTTTAGATTTCCGTTTGTTGCTACACTAAGTAATTCTTTTTTAAAATATTGTTTAAATAATTTCATAATTCCTATAGCATTCTTGGTAGTTTATAGTTTTCAGATTTACTCTTTTCAATCAGGCGATCAGTTTTCAGATTCTTTACAGATATTTTTATCCATTTTTGGTTTTCTCTCTGGAGTTTTTTCATTTTTAATTTTATCTCTAACTTATTTTTTTTCAATCAATAAAGATATTTTTGGCTTGTTTGGAGTTAAAACTGATGAAGAGGAAGAAATTCCACGAATAATTACTACAAGAGTTACATTAAGAAAAAACAATGAATGGAAACGTTTGAGCAGCAAAGAAGGGAGAGATTGGCATGTAGATACTTACATTAGCAATTTCAGAAGATTAAGAAGAGCAAGAGACATTGGACATTATGACAAAGAAATGCTACTTAAAGTTTTTAGAAACAATCATACAAATGCGGCACTATTTGAATTTATTGTTGTTGCAACTATTTTAATATTGGGTATTTTTAGAGAAAATCCATTATTTTTAATTCCAGCCAGTGCAAGTTTGTTTTTAATTTTTACCATGTATCTAATGCTTTTTAGTGCACTGCACACTTGGCTTAGAGGTTGGGCAACAACTGTTACAATTTTATTATTTGTAAGTTTTAATTATTTATTTAGTTTACCGGGATTTTATCCGGCTAGCAAAGCATTTGGATTGAACTACAAAGGGAAACAAGCAGAATTCACATACAAAAATCTAGAAAAATACAATTGTGAATCAGATATACTAAATAAAGATTTTGAAAATACGATATACATTTTAAACAAATGGCGATTAAAAAATTCTATAAACTCAATTTATAGAAAGAGAAAGCCCAAAATGGTTTTAATTAATACTAGCGGTGGAGGTTTGCGTTCAAGTCTTTGGACATATCATGTTATGCAAACTGCCGATAGTATATTAAAAGGAGAGCTGATGAAACACACACAACTTATAACGGGTGCTTCAGGAGGAATGATTGGTGCAGCATTTTATAGAGAACTCTATTATTTATACGAACAAAATAAATTAAACAGTTACCACTCGGCAGAGTTCAGTGAAAATATTTCTAAAGATTTATTAAATCCACTTATCTATTATGCAGCTATAAATGATTTGTTTCTTAGGCTTGGAGAATTTAATGATGGAAAATATACCTACAAAAAAGACAGAGGTTATGCTTTTGAAAAATCCTTAAATGAAAACACTGCAAATATTTTTAATAAAAGATTGGGCGATTACTTTTTACCTGAAAAAGAATCTCATATTCCAATGATGATTTTTTCTCCAACTTTAGTTAATGATGGAAGAAAAATGTACATATCACCTCAAGGTATATCTTATGTAACCCAATATTTTGACTCGGACAGTATCAGCAGAACTGCATCCATAGATGGAATTGAGTTTTTGAAGTTTTTTAAAGAACAAGATGCCAATAATTTAAGATTTGCAAGTGTAATGAGAATGAGTGCTACCTTTCCATTTGTTACTCCATTTGTGCAACTTCCATCTGAACCCGCCATTGAAGTTATGGATGCAGGTGCAAGAGATAACTTTGGTTTAGAAACATCCTTAAAATTTTTATACACTTTTAGAAATTGGATTTCATCCAATACAAGTGGAGTTATTATAATCCAAATTAGAGATAGATTTAAAAAAGCTCCTATTGAAGGCGAAGGAAATAAATCGTTAGTGCAAACACTTTCTAAACCTCTTGGAGCACTGTATGGTAATTTGTTTAATATTCAAGATTACAACAACGATGGATTATACCAATATGCAAGCCGCTGGTACGATGGAAAAATTGACGTTGTAGAATTTCAATTAAAAAATCAAAAACCCGATAATATTTCCTTGAGTTGGCATTTAACAACAAAAGAAAAAAAGAA
>CAIMMJ010000065.1 GCA_903842515.1 uncultured Bacteroidota bacterium
AATATAGGAAGATTTTATTTTACAGAATATAAATTTTTTTAAACAATTTGTAATCGAAATACTAAAGTTTATTTAACACCCAAATCGCCTGCAGTAAACATTAAAGGCAAAATATCTTTAACGCTGCTAATTTCATAAATATTACCCGTTTCACCCATCAATAAAAGAATAATATTGCCTGATTTACTTTCATATTCGGCCAACACTTGGCGGCATGCACCACAAGGTGAAATTGGTTTGTCTATTTTTATTTCGTTGGAGTGGGCAACCACAGCAATTTTTTTTACTTTCATATTTGGGTGAGTGGCAGAAGCTGAAAAAACAGCCACTCTTTCTGCACATATACCACTTGGATAGGCAGCATTTTCTTGATTGTTCCCAACACAAATTTCATCGTTTTCTAATCTAATGGCTGCACCCACATAGAACTTAGAGTATGGAGCGTAAGCATCATTTGCCGCTAAGTGTGCTTTTGCTATTAGTTCTTGGTCATCGGCACTAAGTTCACTTAAACTTGTGTATTCTTTGATGGTAGATTTTATTTCAAACTGTTTCATAAATTTGACTCTATAAATTTTCTTCCGACAAAAAAAGCGTAGCAAAAGCCACGCTCAATTGTTTGTATACACTACAATAATACGCTTATTTATTCAAAAGCAGAAATTCCGGTTACATCATACCCTGTAATTAACAAATGAATATCATGTGTTCCTTCATAAGTAACTACAGATTCCAAGTTCATCATGTGTCTCATAATTGGATATTCGCCGGTTATTCCCATTCCACCATGAATTTGTCTTGCTTCGCGGGCAATAGTTAATGCAGTATGAACACTGTTTCTTTTAGCCATGGAAATTTGTGCTGGAGTTGCCCTATTTTCGTTTTTAAGTACTCCTAATCTCCAAACCATCAATTGACCTTTGGTAATTTCTGTAATCATCTCGGCCAATTTTTTTTGCGTTAATTGAAATCCACCAATTGGTCTTCCAAATTGGATTCTTTCTTTGGAATAACGTAAAGCAGAATCGTAGCAATCCATTGCGGCACCCATTGCACCCCAAGCAATACCAAATCTTGCACTATTAAGACAGCTTAAAGGCCCTTTTAAACCTTTAATATTTGGCAATAAATTTTCTTTGGGAACTTTAACATTGTCAAAAACCAGTTCGCCTGTAGCACTTGCTCTTAAGCTCCATTTACCGTGTGTTTCTGGCGTAGAAAATCCTTCCATTCCTCTTTCTACAATAATTCCTCTAATTACGCCTTCCTCGTCTTTGGCCCAAACTACTGCAACGTCTGCAAATGGCGAATTTGAAATCCACATTTTTGCACCGTTCAATAAATAATGGTCGCCTTTGTCTTTAATGTTTGTAAGCATTCCGGCAGGGTTTGAGCCATGGTCAGGTTCAGTAAGTCCAAAGCATCCCATCCATTCGCCAGAAGCTAATTTTGGTAAATATTTTTTACGTTGCTCTTCGCTACCAAAACTATAAATTGGATACATTACCAAAGAGCTTTGAACAGACGCAGTAGAACGCAAGCCACTGTCGCCCCTTTCTAATTCTTGCATAATTAATCCATAAGAAATTTGATCTAAGCCTGCTCCGCCATATTCTGTTGGAATATAGGGCCCAAAAGCACCAATTTCTGCCAATCCTTTTATCCATTGTTTTGGAAACTCAGCTTTTTGACAAGCTTCTTCTACAATAGGAGAAACTTCTTTTTTTACCCAAGCCCTTGCAGTGTCTCTAATGAGCTTGTGTTCGTCGGTTAATAATTCGTCTAATAGATAATAATCCGGGTGTTGATATACGTCTGTTTTGGCCGCCATTTTTTTTAATTTTTTAGGTGTGCAAAAGTAATTGTTTTTTTTATACGATCTGTTTCAAAACACATAGAATTGTAGAATGTTTCTGATTTGATTAATTTCACCGCAATTAATAGATAGTATGGAAGACTCCTTTATTGTTTCGTTGAAAATTTTGTTGAACAGCAAAAGATTTATTTTTGGATTTGTGCTCTTGGGCACTTTAGTTGGAATTTTAATTTCCTCACCAATTGTTATTAAACCTAAATTTAAGTCCGAAGCCATAATTTATCCTCCGGCCAATACCAATGCAAAAATTACGGCTGAATTTGATTTGAGATTTGGCTCAGAAAAAGAAATAGATGAACACATTCAAATTTTAAATTCGGGAATTCTAGAAGATGCAATTATTGATAAATACAACTTAATTAATCATTATGATATTGATGAAAACGCTGTAGATAAAGAAAATAAATTGTATAAAGTTTACGATAAAAATATCTCCATAGAAAAAACAAAATTTAATTCTATTTCAATTTCTGTGTTAGACGAGGACCCAAAAATTGCGGCCAACATTGCAAATGATTTAGTAAAGATTGGAGATGAAGTAAAAGCTGTAATTATTAAAAAAAACCTTGGAGCAACAATAGATCAAATTTCAACTCAATTTCTTGAAAAGAAAAAAATATTTGAAAAAATTTTAGCTGAGTTTCCGCTAATCAAAGATTCGTTTAAAGGATTTGATTTAAATTTTGATGAGTACAATTCGGTAGAGAAATTACAAGCAGATATCATTATCAAAAATAGTTTAGACGAAGCATTTGAAAAAAAGGATGAGACTAAAATTGAAAGGCTAAATAGCTTGCAGAATGTATTTAACGAGATGTATGACCTTAAAAAGACACTTAAAATTGCCAACTTTAATTTTAATTCAAAAATAAATGGTTCTTATATAATTAGTCCTGCAAAAGTAGCCGACAAAAAATCTAGCCCTGTTCGTTGGATTATAGTTGTTTCTTCTTTCATTTCCTCAATTTTGATAAGTGTTTCAGTGGTTTTATTTTTAGAAAAATGGAAAAAGATAAAACAAGTATTAAGTTAAGTTTTAATGAACCAGTTTATAAAAATAGTGTTGCACTTTTTATTTTAGTATCCACGTTTTTAGTTGGTGTTTATTTTAAAGAGAATATAGTATTTTTTTACACTGCCTTAATTTTTGTTTCAATCTTGTTTTTAACAATCTATTTTGAATCCGGAATAGGGTGGACAATTATTGCTTTTGTGTTGCCATTTTCTGTAAATATTGAGATTGGAAATGGTTCAAAAATACTTTTTCCATCTGAGCCAGTCGCGGCTATTTTGGCAATTTTTTCCGTTTATACAATTGCTAGAGATAAAGTTGAAAAAAAGTATATTTTCAATAGCATATCTCTGTTGTTTTTTTTGTATTTTTTTAGTTTGGGATTTACTACAGTTTTCTCTACTGATATTGTTGTATCACTTAAATTTATTGTGGTTCGCTTAACTTATTTTTTTGCGTTTTATGTTGGCGCTCTCTACTTTTTTACAAAAATAAAAACAAATAAACTTTTACCATTTTTGTTATATGCCATAGGAATTGCAATTGTTGGGCTAATAGATTTATACAATCATTCTCTTTTTAATTTTTCTAAAAGTTTTTCTAGTTATGCTCCAAAACCATTTTATAACGACCACACCATATTTTCGGCCTGTATTTGTATGGTACTTCCTTTTTTGTTTCTCCCTTTCACCAATTCCAGAGAGTTAACTATTTTTTCGTTTAGGGAATTACCAAGGAGAATACTTTTGATTTTTTTACTTGTTGTTTTATTTTTTACATATTGCAGAGCCGCTTGGATAAGTTTATTTTTAGGAACAATAGTGGGTATTTTAGTAGCAAGCAATTACCTGAACTTTAAAAAAATTGTTTTTGTTTTAGCAATAATTTTAGGTGTAAGCTACATTAATTTAGATGCAATAATTTCTAATTTCAAAGAAAATAAAAACGATAGCAATGCCAGGAATGCAGGAATTGAGCAACAAGCAAAGTCAATAACAAATATTACTACAGACAAGAGCAATGCCGAAAGATTAAACAGGTGGAGTTGTGCCCTAAGAATGTTTACTGATAAGCCATTAACAGGATTTGGAGCGGGAACGTATCAATTTGAATATTTAAAATACCAGCAAAAAAAAGAGATGACTCAAATTAGTGTAACTTCTCAAAACAATATTAAACATGGAAAAGGAGGTACTGCTCACAATGAATTTTTATTAGCATTGAGCGAAACCGGGATTTTTGGCGCTTTATTTTTGTTTTTAATTTTTTCAGAAACTTTTAGATGGGCCATTCAAAATGTTCGTTACTCCGCCACTGAAAAAAAATTAAACGTTTTGATTTTAATTGCATTTCTTTCATTTTTTATTCATTCTTTTTTTAATAATTTTTTAGATACTGACAAGGCAGCATTTTTTGTATTTTTTTTGATGGCACTAATTGTTAAGCAACATCAAGAAAATAGAATGTTAACAAACGGTTAATAAAATTAAAATGCTAGTGTAAGAACAAGGTTTGTACTTGATATTTTTGCATTCAAATAAAACCAATGATTGTAGATATTTTTATTCCGTGTTATATAGACCAGTTTTTTCCGAATACTGCTTGGAACATGATTAAGGTTTTGGAAAGCTTGGATTGTGCCGTAAACTACAATCCTGAGCAAACGTGTTGTGGTCATCCTGCTTTTAATTTAGGACATTGGGACGACTGCAAAGAAATTGGGGAAAAGTTTATCAAGGAATTTTTAAACGACAGGTATATAATTGTTCCATCGGCTTCTTGTGTAAGTTTTATAAAAAAACAGTACCAAGAAATGTTTTACAATTCGGCATTGCACAACGAGTACAAACAGATACAAAAAAACATTTACGAATTTTCTGATTTTATTGTAAACGTTTTAAAGATTACAAACATTGGCGCAGAACTTCAGGGCAAAGCAGTATTTATGGACTCTTGCTCTTCGTTGAGATCTTATGGTTTAAAAAAAGAACCAAGAATTCTTTTAGAAAAAGTAAAAGGATTAGAATTAAGAGAGATGGAAAACGCCGATTCGTGCTGTGGATTTGGAGGTTTTTTTGGAGTTAAATACGAACCGGTGGCAGTGGCCATGGCAGAGCAAAAAGTAAATTGTGCAATTGCAACAGAAGCCGATTATTTAATAGCAACAGATTCTCCCTGTTTGATGCATTTAGATGGATACATCAAGAATACTTCAAAACCTTTAAAAGTTATGCATTTGGCAGATGTATTGGCCAGTGGATGGTTGTAGAATATGCAAAAAGAAGTAAGTGATATTTTAGTTGAAAAAGCTGAGTATAATGTGTGGGCAAATAAAAGAATTGTTGATGTTTTATCCTGCCTAAAACCGGAGCAACTTACACAAAAAATTGAAAGTAGTTTTACTGGAATTTACCCCACTATTTTTCATATCTGGAATGCCGAAAATATTTGGTTAGAAAGGCTGCAAGGAATTTCTTTAAATTCTTGGCCAAGCAGAGATATAAACGATAAAGATAATCTGCATGAGTTTATCCAAACATCAAAATTATTTTTAGAATTTTTAGAGAAAAATTACCGTCAAAAAGAATTTCCATTTTCAGAAATTTCTTATTCAAATCTAAAAGGTGATTTTATGAGTAACAGTGTTTATGAAATTGTTTTGCATTGTTTAAATCATTCTGCTTATCACCGAGGACAAATTGTTACAATGCTCCGCCAATTGGGTGTAACTGATATTCCGAGTACAGATTTTATAGCTTATTTGAGGGAGAGGGAATAAAGTTTTTTTTTAAGTTTTCTAATTTTAAGAGTTTGTAGGAATTAAAATTATTAGAAAACAAAAAAGCCCCAATGATTAATTGGGGCTTTTTAAATTTGTGGTACCCGGGACGAGAATCGAACTCGTACGACTGTTAAGGTCACAGGATTTTAAGTCCTGCGTGTCTACCAATTCCACCACCCGGGCAGCTTATAAAGAACGGAAGCCAACGCTTCTGTAAAAAAAACCCGCCTCAGCGGGTCTTTGAGCGAAAGACCGGGTTCGAACCGGCGACCCCGACCTTGGCAAGGTCGTGCTCTACCAACTGAGCTACTTTCGCTTGTTTTAGGGATTGCAAAATTAGATAGATTTTTAATTTATCAAAAAAAAATATCAATAAATGTGGTAAGTGCTTATAAATCTTTGGCTTATTGCTTAATCTACCTCAATATTTCCAGCCTATAGGAGTCTAATTTGATTAAAATGAACAGTAAAATTGTAAATGCCCACAAAGAAGAGCCACCATAACTAAAAAATGGCAATGGAATACCTATCACCGGAACCAAGCCAATTGTCATTCCAATATTTACCAATACGTGAAAAAATATAACAGACGCCACACCATAACCGTAAATTCTGCTAAACGGAGATCTTTGCCGCTCGGCTACCTGTATAATTCTAATCAACAAAAATAAAAACAATGAAACTACCACAGCAGAACCCACAAACCCAAATTCTTCGCCCACCGTGCAAAAAATAAAGTCGGTGGATTGTTCGGGAACAAAGTCGTATTTGGTTTGTGTTCCTTGCAAATATCCTTTGCCAATTACACCGCCCGAACCAATAGCAATAAGGGATTGGTTTACGTTGTATCCTGCTTTTTTCTTGTCGGATTCTTTTCCCAAAAAAACATTAATTCTCTTTTTTTGGTGTGGTTCTAATTTTTCAAATGCAAACTGAACAGAATAAACAGACACCGACGAAAGTATAAAAATTACGACCACCACAATGGCATTTTGAACCGTTTTTCTTATGACCATAAAAAGCAAAAAGCATAAAAAACAAAGCACGCCAATAAGTACATAAACATTTATCAATAGCGCCAGCAAAAACAAAAATGCCATAGTAACACCCAATAGTAAAATATTGCCCGATAAACCTTCTCTGTACATCACCAAAATAAAACAAGAATAAACCAAAGCAACACCAGTTTCGTGCTCAAAAAATATCAAAATCATTGGAAGCACAATAACTGCGGCACAAATAACTTTGGTTTTTACATCGTCCATTTTTATGTTAATGTTGCCAAGGAATTTTGCCAAAGCCATTAGCGTTGCAAACTTAGCAAACTCTGCAGGTTGAATTCCAAAATCTCCAACACCAATCCAAGATTTACTTCCAGAAACCTCTTTTCCTATAAACAACACCAATACCAACATCAGCATTGATATAATGTAAATGGGGTAGGAAAATGCTGCAAAAAAATTGCCTTCTACCACCAATATTAGCAATGCAATAAAAAGTGAAGATAAAATCCAAACCAATTGTTTGCCGTATTTCTGACTAAAATCGGTGATGTCTTTGTGCTCCTCGTTGTAAACAGAAGCATAAACACTTAACCAGCCCATAAAAATTAATAGCAAATAAAGACCAACCAAAGTCCAGTCTAAATTTTTTAATATGCCTTCTTGCTTTCTCAACGAGTATTTTACTTTTCAAAATTACAACCAATTTTTGTGAAGAATTTAGTTATTTCAAAAAATGAAGGATATTTTTCAATATCCGGTTGTGAATATAGAAATGCAGCATAAAAATATTTAATTTTACACAATGGGTTCCTTTGTTTTTAAAGCTCTTTCGTATTTAAACTATCTTGCCAAAAGAAAAGATGAACATTCTATTCACTCTCCTTTTGTGTTTAATTTTTACAATCATGTTGTAAAAGACAATCGTCAATTTTATTCTTTTGGCGCCATAGAAAAAGCAAGAAAAGAATTGTTAGACGATGAACATGAAATAGAGAAAATTGATTTTGGAGCTTCGGGCAAAAATGGAAAAAGAAAAATTTCAACGCTTGCAAAAAACAGCAAATCCCCAGAATACTGCCGGATACTCTTTAGATTAACCGATTATTTTGGCTGCAAGAAAATTATAGAAATTGGAACTTCTTTAGGAATAAGTGGTAGCTACTTATACATGGCAAATAAAAAAAGCCAATTTTTTACTTTAGAAGGTTGCCCAAATACGGCTAAAGTTGCTCAAGAAACGTTTGGGAAATTAAAATTAAATAAAGCAACAATTTTAATAGGAGAGTTTGATCTTAATTTTGAAAATAGCTTAAAAACATTAGGCAATATTGACTTAATTTTTTTTGATGGAAACCATACTTTAGAGGCTACAATTAAATATTTTAACCTTGCATTAAATTATATTCACAACGATTCTGTTTTTGTTTTCGACGACATATATTGGTCAAAGGAAATGTCTTTGGCCTGGAATGAAATTAAAAACCATTCAAAAGTAAAAATTACCATAGATTTGTTTGAAATTGGACTTGTTTTTTTTAGAGAAGAACAAAAGGAAAAACAACATTACGTTTTAAAAATATAAAATGAACGATATAATAATATTGCTAGAAGGAATTGAACGTCATTTTAAAATTGGTGCCGAAACAATTAAAGCATTAAGAGGAGTAGATTTAAAAATTTACAAGAATGAATATGTGGCCTTAATGGGGCCATCGGGTTCAGGCAAATCTACGTTAATGAATATTTTAGGATGCTTAGATACACCAAGTGGAGGTAAATATGTTTTAAATGGTATTGATGTATCAAAAATGGACGACAACGAACTGGCAGAAATTAGAAACAAACAAATTGGTTTCGTGTTTCAAACGTTTAATTTATTGCCGAGATCAACTTCTTTAGACAATGTAATTTTGCCTTTGATTTATTCAGGTATAAAAAAAGAAGAAAGAATAAAAAAGGCAACAAAAGCATTAGATGATGTTGGTTTGCTAAATAGAATAACTCATAAACCAAATGAACTTTCGGGCGGACAAAGACAAAGGGTTGCTATTGCCAGAGCTTTGGTAAATAATCCTTCAATAATTTTAGCAGATGAACCAACAGGAAATTTAGATTCAAAAACTTCTGTAGAAATTATGGGATTGTTTGATGCCATTCATCAAAAGGGGAACACAGTAATTATTGTAACTCACGAAGAAGATATTGCAAAGTATGCACATAGAATTATTAGGCTAAGAGATGGTGTGGTAGAGAGTGACGAAATAAATAAAGAACCAAGAACTGTTTAAATAAAATATGAAATTATGAATTTAAATTCCCGAAGAAATTTTATTAGAACCACTGCATTGGGCATGTTTGCTTTATCTACCGGAAGCTTTGCGTTAGATAATAATACTAGGAATTTAAATCTTGCAAAATTATTTAAGGGGGGTGTTAGATTTGTAGATGTTAAAAGAATTATGGAGAATTGTTTTCCAGAATTATTAAACAAAATAATTTTAGTAAAAGTAAGATGTAATGCCAATAACCATCTTCATTCCATTGCCGGTGCAGAGTTTTTGCAAAATGTAGAAAATTTAAAATCAAAGCACAGCGATATAAAAATAGATGCCGCAATTTCTAAAAATTTTGATGTTGCTCATTACAATTATCAAGCATACCTGCAGTTATTAAAAATTGAATTAAATAATGTGTACGAGCTTGTTTTAACAAGTAAGAGTAAAAATGCTAAAGAATTAAATTTATTTATTACCTCAGATATAGGAAGAAATCACTGTTTTAATGATTTAAACGAAATAGAGGAATTATCAGGATTAGATCACGATGGAGATGGAGCAAACGAAACTTTTGCTTTGTTTTATAGCAGCTCAAAAAAAATAGAAAAAGCAAGTTTCTCTAAGGAAATTATTTTGCAAGAAAATCTCTTTAATTACTTTGAGAGAATGATTGTAAATACAAAATATACGCAATTAAATTCCTAAAAATTTTTTTTTGATCGTATGGCATGATACTTTTTGCAAGAAGTTATTACAGTTTAAAATTTGGTGTTTTGTCGCCAGAAAAAATAATTTCTATTGCACAAAAAAATAATTATTCTACCATAGTTTTAACCGATATTAATAATACTTCCGGCTTTTTTGAACTGTATAAATTAGGCAGTGAAAGCAACATAAAAATAATACCGGGCTGTGAAATTAGAACTGAAAATTTTTGGCTCTATACCTATGTTGCAAAAAATGAAAATGGTTTAAAGCACATACATGACTTTTTATCATCCTATAATTTACAAAAGCAAAGTTATCCTCAACAGCCAAAAAAGCTAATGGATTGTTTAGTGCTATTTCCTTCCCAAAAAAAAGTAGAAATAGATTCCAATTCATTTCATATGTTATCTCCAAAGAATTTGGGTAAAATTATTTCTTCAGATGTAGAAAAAAAATACTTTTATTTTCCATTGTTAACGTTTGAGCAAGAAGAAGATTTGGAGCTTCATAAAAATTTAAGAGCAATTGCAGAAAACAAACTTTTATCGAAATTAGGAGAAGAAAATTTAGCCCACAAATCCGAAAATATACTCTCCATACAACAGTATTTTTGCAATAATTCCAGAAATAGTTTAGCTGTTCAAAATAATTTAGATTTAGAAAAACAACTTCAATTTTACATAGAGCAAAAGAAAAATAAAAATAAAATTACTTTTTTTGAATCAAGAGAAAAGGATATTCAAATGCTAAATTCCTTGTGTTTGCAAGGATTAATAAAAAGGTACGGAATCAATAACGATCAAGCAAAAAAAAGACTAAAATATGAAATAGGAGTAATAATAAATCTAGACTTTGTAGCTTATTTTTTAATTGCTTGGGACATTGTACAATTTGCAAAATCAAAAGGGTTTTATCACGTAGGGCGAGGAAGTGGTGCAAATAGTTTGGCAGCCTATTGTTTGCAAATTACAGATGTAGATCCAATAGAACTGGACTTGTATTTTGAACGTTTTTTAAATCCAAAGCGTTCTTCTCCTCCCGATTTTGATTTAGATTTTTCATGGAAAGAAAGAGACGAAGTATTAGAATATATTTTTAAAAAACACGGCCAAAAATATACTGCTCTGCTTGGAACTTTTTCTACATTCAAAGATTCTTCCATCATCAGAGAATTAGGTAAAGTTTACGGATTACCCAAAGCCGAGATTGATGAAATTTCTGCAGGAAGAAAAACATCTAAAGTAGGAAATGAACTAATTGAGAAAATATTTTCAATTGGAAAAAAACTAGAAAATTTTCCTTCTCACAGAAGTATTCATGCTGGGGGAGTTTTGATTTCGCAACAAGAAATAACAAATTATTCTGCAATAGATTTGCCTCCTAAAGGTTTTCCTACTGTGCAATGGGACATGTATAGTGCAGAGGATATTGGATTTGAAAAATTTGATATTCTAAGTCAGCGTGGAATTGGACACATAAAAGAGGCCGCAGAAATAATAAAAAAAAATAGAGGTTTAGATATTGACGTACATCAAGTAGAAAAGTTTAAACATGATGTTTTAGTAAAACAAAATTTATACGATGGAAATACTATTGGATGTTTTTATATAGAAAGTCCTGCTATGCGGGGTTTGTTGAAAAAATTAAAGTGCAATGATTATTTAACCCTTGTAGCAGCAAGCAGTATTATAAGGCCAGGTGTAGCAAAATCCGGAATGATGAAACAATACATCAAGAATTTTCATCAGCAAGAAAATATAAATTATTTGCATCCTGTTATGGAAAATTTATTGAAGGAAACTTACGGGGTAATGGTATACCAAGAAGATGTTTTAAAAGTTTGCCATCACTTTGCTGGTTTAGATTTAGCCGATGCAGATGTTCTTAGAAGAGCCATGAGTGGTAAATTTCGCTCAAAAAAAGAATTTGAAAAAATAGTAGAAAAGTTTTTTGCCAATTGTAAAGAAAAGGGATATTCCCAAACAATAACAAATGAAGTTTGGCGTCAGGTTGAATCGTTTGCCGGGTATAGTTTTTCTAAAGCACACTCCGCCAGTTTTGCAGTAGAAAGTTTTCAAAGTTTATACTTAAAATCTTATTTCCCATTGGAGTTTATGGTGGCAGTTATAAACAATTTTGGAGGCTTTTACTCTACATGGGTTTATGTGAACGAAGCAAAAAAACAAGGTGCTAAAATAGAATTGCCCTGTGTTGTAAACAGTAATGTAGAAACAAAAATTGTTGGGAAAGATATTTTTTTAGGCTTCGCACATGTGGCATCGTTAGAAAAAAATACTGTTGATATTTTACTGCACCAAAGAAATGATCAAAAGTTTAATAGTTTTGATGATTTTATAGACAGAACTTGCTTAAGCAAAGAGCAATTGTCTATTTTAATTAAGGTTGGTGCATTAAGAGCCTTTAATACTGGTAAAAAAGAACTTCTTTGGAAAATTCATTACACCAAAGAAAATGCAACAAAAGCTTCTAATGAAGAATTATTTAAATTAAAAAGAAAAAAAATTGAACTGCCACATCTAGAGCACTCTGTTATGGAGGATGCTTACGATGAAATGGATTTACTAGGATTTTTTGTAACTGTATCTTCTTTTGATGCCTTAAAGACAAAATACAGAGGCGATGTTTTAGCCAACCAACTATTAAACTACTCTGGAAAAAAAGTAAAAATGTTAGGTCAATTGGTTACAATAAAACCGGTTAGAACTGTTAATGGAGACTACATGAACTTTGGAACTTTTGTAGATGTAAATGGTGATTTTTTTGACACAGTTCATTTTGCTCCAAGTCTAAAAGCATATCCCTTTAATGGCAAAGGAGTTTATTTGTTGTCCGGAAAAGTTGTTCAAGAATTTGGATATCCATCTGTAGAAATAGAAAAAATGGCAAAAATGCCTTATCAACCTGATCCCAGATATTCTTAAATTAAGCTCAATAAACAAAACTAAATTATTTAATTTGTGTTTATCTTAAAATTGTTTTGACGTACAAAGAAAATATAAAATCTATTGTTTCTAATCTGCCAGATTCTCCGGGAGTTTATCAGTATTATGACGAGTCTTCCAAAATTATTTATGTTGGAAAAGCTAAGAACTTAAAAAAAAGAGTTAGCTCCTATTTCAACAGAGAAGTACATGAAAATAACAAAACAAGAGTTCTTGTTAGCAATATTAGAGACATCCAATTTATTGTTGTAGACACAGAGTACGATGCTTTGCTTCTTGAAAGTAATTTAATAAAAAAATATCAACCTCGCTACAACATTAATTTAAAAGACGATAAAACATATCCTTGGATTTGCATTACCAATGAGCCTTTCCCAAGAATTATAACTACCAGAAAAGTTATTAAAAACGGTTCAACCTATTTTGGGCCTTATGCAGTGGTTCCCATGATGTATAACCTTTTAAATTTATTAAAAGAATTATTTCCAATTAGAACGTGCCAATTAAATTTATCCCAAAGCAACATCAATGCAAATAAGTTTAAAGTTTGTTTAGAATATCATATAAAAAACTGCAAAGGACCTTGCGAAGCCCTGCAAAGCGCCGAAGATTACAATAGAAATATTTTGCAGGCAAAAGAAATTATCAAAGGAAATAATTTTAGTGTTATAAAAATGCTAAAAGAAAATATGCAAAGTTGTGCCGATAAATATGAATTTGAAAAGGCTCAATGGTACAAATCAAAAATAGAAAAATTAGAACGTTATTCGGTTAAATCATCTGTTGTAAGTTCCATTATTAGCAATTTAGATGTAGTTACAATTGTTGAAGATGCTCAAGCATGTTATGTGAATTTTATGAGAATTATAAACGGCGCTGTAAATCTTTCTGATTCATTTGAGATTAAAAAAAAGCTAGATGAAAATCTGCAGGAAATTTTAAGTTATGCCTTGGTATATATACAGGAGAAATTTAGTTTTTTGTATCCCGAAGTTATTTCAAATGTGTTGCCTGAACTTGATTTTCCGGGTTGCCAATTTTTAGTTCCTCAGCGTGGAGATAAAAAAAAATTACTTGACCTCTCGCAAAAAAATGCCTTGCAATTTTGCAAAGACAAGCAAAAGCAATTAGAAGCCACCGACCCCGAAAATCACACAAAGAGAATTATGCAGCAAATGCAAAAAGATTTGAGATTAACCGAAGAGCCAAGGCACATAGAATGCTTTGATAACTCTAATTTTCAGGGAGATTTTGCAGTTTCGGCCATGACGGTATTTAAAGACGGAAAACCCAGCAAAAAAGATTACAGGCATTTTAACGTTAAAACAGTTCAAGGTCCAGACGACTTTGCAACTATGGAGGAAGTTATTTTTAGAAGGTACAAAAGAGTTTTAGACGAGAATGAATCATTGCCGCAGTTAATTGTTATAGACGGCGGTAAAGGCCAATTAAGTGCTGCTTGCAAAAGTTTAGAACAACTTAATTTGTTGGGCAAGGTGGGAATAATAGGAATTGCAAAGCGTTTAGAAGAAATTTATTATCCCGGAGATTCTATCCCCATGTATCTCGATAAAAGAAGTGAAACATTAAAAATTATTCAACAAATAAGAGACGAAGCACATCGTTTTGGAATTACTCACCACAGAAATAGAAGAGATAAGGGAACGTTAAAAACAGAGCTGTCCACCATTAAAGGAATAAGCACAAAGACCTCAGAAAAATTACTTACAGAATTTAAATCAGTTAAAAGAATAAAAGAATTGACTTTAGAAGAACTAAAGCAAAGCATTGGCGCCGCAAAAGCAAAATTAATTTTAGAATATTTTACGGTAAAAGAAACTTAAAAATCTGATAACCAAAAAACTATTTAACAAAAAAAATTTTCTTTTCTATCAAAGAATCGTTACAATTGTATTAAATATTAACACCGTTTTATGACACAATTAGTTACAAATGGAATATGTATTTTGGTTGAAACCCACTACAGGCCTGAATATTCTAGACCTTCTAATTTTCATTTTTTATTTTCTTACAGAATAACCATCGAAAATCAAACTGGTCAGTATGTTCAATTGCTCAGGAGGCATTGGAATATTTTTGATTCTATTGGTCAGCATTCAAAAGTAGACGGTGCAGGTGTTATAGGCGAGCAGCCTGTTTTAGCTCCTGATGATAAATATAGTTACGAATCGGCTTGCAACCTCACTTCAGATTGGGGAAAGATGAATGGATATTATGAATTTGAAAACAAGTTAGACGGTTCCATTTTTGAAGTCTCTATTCCGGAATTTACCCTTATTGCCCCTTTCAAATTAAATTAATTGCATTTATTACTGTCAAAGAGTTTTGTAGTTTTTTATATTTTACTTGTTGTAGTTTTTTGTTCCTTTAAATTTTCCAACGAAATTAATTCTCCGGAAAAACTTGGCGAAAAACTTTTTTTTGACAAGATACTTTCTTCCGATTTTTCTATAAGCTGTTCTTCTTGCCACAAGCCAGAATTTGGTTTTGCAGATAATGTTGCTTTTAGCAGTGGAGTAAACGGAAAGCTGACAAAACGTAACGTTCCATCGGTAATGAATGTTGCATTGCGAAGTGTTTTCTTTTTAGACGGCAGAGCTACAACCCTCGAAGAGCAGGCAAGAGGCCCAATTGAGAACCCTGATGAAATGAATTTAAAAATTGAAGTGGCAGTTAAAAGGTTAAATTTAAATGAAGAGTACAACATGTTATTCAATAAAATTTACAAAGAAAATCCTAACGAAAATAATTTACTTAATGCAATTTCTGCCTACGAAAAAACGCTTGAAACTCAGGACTCAGAATTTGATTTATCTGTAAAAAATAATAACACAAGCGATATAGTAGAAAATGGTAGAAAAATATTTGTGGGCAAAGGAAATTGCTTTGATTGCCACAATGGGATAGATTTTACAGACGATGATTTTCATAATATTGGATTGTTTAATGGTAAAGATTTAAACGATAGTGGAAGAGCTGCTATTTCTAAAAACAAAGTTGACAGGGGTAAATTTAAAACTCCCGGACTAAGAAATGTAGCAGTAACCGCACCGTATATGCACAATGGAAAATTTAGTTCTTTAGATGAGGTTGTGGAATATTACAACAACCCAAATGAACAATTACCCAATGCCTTAAACAGAGATACTTTGATAAAACCCTTGGGTTTAAATTCCGAAGAAAAGTTTGCTTTAGTGGCCTTTTTAAAAGCACTAACAGACAAAAGATTTTTGAAATAGAAAAGCTATCATTTTTTTTTCTTGTACGCTTAATTATTTTCGCCCCATTGGTATTCAGGCAACTTAAGATTAGCTAAGGACAATATTCTATCTACTACTGTTTTAGCAGCCTCATAAATAGTTTGTGGTTTACTGTAAAACGAAGGACTTGCAGGACAAATGATGCCTCCTGCAAGAGTAACTGTCTCCATGTTTTTTATGTGTATTAAATTTATTGGAGTATCTCTGGTTACTAAAATTAGCTTTCTTCTTTCTTTAAGGATCACATCAGCAGCCCTGCTCATTAAGTCGTTAGAAATTCCGCTGGTAATTCTACCCAAAGTACCCATAGAGCAGGGGCAAACTATCATAGTATCGTATTGTGCAGAGCCGGATGCAAAGGGTGCAAAAAAATCATTTTTTTCATAAAAGTTGAAATCGTAATTTAGGTAGCTTTCTTCGTCTAATTCAAATTTCCAAACATCTTTTGCATTGTCGCTCATTACAACTCCAACTATTGTATTGGCTTTTAGTTTTTGAAGTTCGTCAAACAAAACTTTAGTATAGATAGATCCGCTTGCTCCGCTTACTGCTACTACAATTTTTCTTTTTTCCATTTTAGTTTAACATCAAATAGTGTAAGATGTTTATCTTGAAAGTTGAACTTTAAATCTATCGTATTAATAATCTGGTTTAAATTTATACCGTATAGAAACACAGAGCGATTCATTGTATTGTCCTCTATTAAAAAACCAAACTGCCCCACTCACATGATTTCTTACAGGAAGTAAGGAGTAGCTCATGTTTACGCAAAAATTTATACCCTCAGAAATTCTGTACGAAACGCCAAAATTATCTGCTAGTTCATAGCGTTTAAATGGTCTTTTTTCATCACTTGATTCCGGAAATTCTCCAATTTCGTTGTAAACATTCCAATGCAATAAACCCCCAATAGACAATCCTGCAAACACAGTAAATTTGTTGTACTGATAATTCAAAAGAAATGGCATCTCTACATAATGTAATCGCAATAAATACCTAGAATAATCGCCTATATCAAAATTAGGAATTTTTCTACTTCCCTTTAAAATGTATTGCATCCCAATTTCATAAGACCAATTTTTTTTAAATTCTCGGTAAATAAATCCTCCCAGCAATGGGCCGCTTTTATTAAATCCTCCTAAGTTATCGCCTGAAATTTGAGTGGCTGCAATTCCTATATTAACTCCTGTTTTAAAACTCTGCGTAAATCCACTTACGTTACAAAGAAGTAAGAAAACAAAAAGCGTTTTTCTCATCTAAGTTTTAATTTTTTTGTAGTCTGCCTGTATTACTTCATACGTTTGTTTATTGTAGACAAAAACAACAACATACAAATGTTTTTTATTCCAAGTTTCAGAATAATCAATCAAATATTCTTTTTTAATTTGAATTGGGTTACTTGCTGTTCCACTTGGGTTAGAGGCAATATCATCTCCATAAGTTCCATTAAAGGAAGTCCTAAACATGTGTTTGTGCACATAGTTTGTTACATGATTTATAGCTGGAGGCAATGAATAATCTTTTTGATCAGATATAATACTGTCTTCAATCAAAAAAACACTCATTCTATAATCACCAGAAAGTGTTGTAACAATATTCGATTTAACTTCGGTTTTTATTTTCTTTGACGTGGGGAAATAAGTGTTTTTTATGGCTAAGAAAAGTGGTGCTGGAAGTGTAATTCTCTGCTCTATTTTCGATTGCCAATCGGTATGATAGGTAATATGATTGGCAGGATATCCAATTCTATCAATTAAACCATTGGGATTTCCAAAAGCAGAAATTCCAAATTTAGCATCCAATTCTATTCCAACGTCAGTTCTAAAATCATTTGGGAAATCGCTCTCCTGAGGTGGATTAGAAATTTGTGGCAGGGCGAAAGATCCTGCATGAATAGCCAAAGGAACTATTTGATTTTTTATACTTGACTCTAAAAGTCCATCTAAAACTAGAGCTGCTTCTGGGCAATTTCCACATGTGTGACCTGTATAGTCCTCTACCAAAACTTTTTTAAGTGTAGAAAAAGCAGTATCCGTGTTTACTATTCCAATTTCAGTAGAATCTATTGGATTCACAATTGGTGCTTCCAATTTTGGTCCATCAATTTTATCGCATGACGAGTATATAAATAAACAAAAAAACGAGAAAAATAAAACAACTAAATTTTTCATAATTATAATTTTAAACTAAATTAAAATAATTTTATTGAACTTAAAGACAAAAAGCATTAAAAATTATTAAAAACTGCTTGTAATTGAAACGCTTAAGCCATTAGATGCCGGAACTTGTCTGCAAACTCCCCCAACACAAAAAATACCTGCTCTCTGTCTTCCATAGCCTATGCTAATTCTATGTGCTTCTTTGGTATATCCAATATTACCAATAGGATAAAGCAAGCGTTTATCTGGATTGGGATTGCCATAATTGTATTGTAATAAAACAGAATAGAACCAATGCGGAGAGAATGTGTATTCGCTTAAAAATGTTGCCCAATTTCCTTTGTCTTGTTTGGTGGTTAATGTTTGAATTTCTGTTCTGATGGCATTTTTACTGTTTATTTTATACGTTACATCAACAACACCAATGTTAGCATAAACTACTTCAGTTTTATCGGTTACGCCTGTTATTACTTTGCCATTAAACACAAAATTGGCATACATCAAATTTACTTTCCAGCTTTTGTTAATCTTTTTATTTATCTCAATGTTCACATCTTGGAAATACATGTCATTATTAAAAGTAAAATAATCAGATTTGTAACCCATTTCGTCCCCGGTTGGTTTAACGTCAATATTATAAGCGTTAGAAAAATTAAACAAAACAGTAGTGCCGTAATTTCCTCCCAATAAACTTCCTTTTTTAATGGTATAAATTACATCTGCTTGCATTCCCAATTCTCCGTTAGGCTGTGTGGCATAAGGATAAATGGTTGCTGCTAAATTGTAAGTATGCTGCCTTGTTAATGCTGGCAAAAAATTAATTAATAAGTTATTAAGTGTAGCATCTCTATCGCTTCTAAAATTCATATTGTCTATTCTTTTTACACTTAAATTTATTCCTAAACCTTTCTGAGAATATGCAGCCGACAATAAAAGTGCTTCACCTGGTTTATAAATATATTTATTAACTGCCGATGGGTCATTAATTTTATAAACATACTCTGCTGCAAAGTTAAAGTTGCCAGAAACCAATCTTGCTCTGCCTTCCCAAGAGCCAACATTTTCAGGCAAAATAAAAACATTGTTTTGGTCGGATTGATATTTACTTACAAAACTTCCTCCTAAAAATAAGTTTTGCTTTTTATCTTTTCTAGATTCAATGAGTTCATTAAGGCTTATTTCTCCATCAAACCCTCTTACAATGCCATCGCTTAAGCCAAAGAAAATTCTTTGTTTGCCCACAAGTCCTTTTAAGGATAAACCTTTAATTCCTGAAAATTTTATTCGAACTCCTTCAAAAACGTTATCGTACCCTAAACCTCTTTCTTCATAAGCTCTTAGTATTAATCCTGAGCCAAATTGTTCGTAATAATTTCCCGCGGTAATGTCCCAGCCGTTATTGGCGTAATTTGCAAATTTAAACGGAATGCCACTGCCGTTATACCGTTGATCAAATCCTAATAAGGCATTTTGGTAATTTTCGTATCTAATGCCTGCGGTAAATTTACCTTTGGTGTAAATTAAATTTGTAAAGCCATTTAATCTAAATTTTTCTGGCACTTTAGGAGCTCCAATGGCTGAATCGTTGTTGTATATTTGAAAATCTACTTGCACGTTTCCATGGATCTCGCCTAAATTGTTTTCTTGGCTTTGTTTATTTTGTGCAATAGAAATGCTGTAGCCACTGGAAATAATGACTGTGAGCAAGAAGAAAAATTTTTGCATTTTTATTTTATGGGTTCGTTATTGGCAACTTTTTTCACTAATTCAAACAACTTTTCATCGTCGCCAGGTGCTGCGGAATTTTGCTGATAAACAATAACTTTATCTTTATCTAAAATAAATAAATGTGGGACATTATTTACATTCATTGCTCTTTTAAAATCACCGTTAGGGTCAAGTAAAACTTCGTACTCCCAATTTTTTCCTTGTACGTAGGGTTTCACTTTTTCCATGTTTCTGGCATCGTCAATAGAAACCGCAATAATTTTTACCCCTGTTTCTTTTTGCCAATCGGCATAATTTTCTGCAATGGCATTTAATTCTGCTTTGCAAGGACTGCACCAAGTGGCCCAAAAATCAATGACGATGGGTTTACCACCATTATCAATATCTTTGGTATTGAAGGTCTTTCCATCAAGGGTTTTTATCTCAACGGCAGGAATAGTTTTTTCGTTGCTTTGAGCAAATAGATTAGATGCAAAAAAAATTGATAAGATTAGAACTGCTTTTTTCATTTAGATTTTATGGATTTTAAAAGGTTTATCAAATTTAGTGCAAAGTAAATTTTTGAGTGCTCAATTACAAATTTTTGTAAATAAAAAAGCCTGCTTTGTTTTGGCAAAGCAGGCTTTTTTAAAGAAATTAATATTTTAGTGTTTAACAATTAATTTTTGAACACTAACAGTGTTTCCAGAATTTACTCTTACAAAGTAAATACCGTTAGAAATATTAGTTAAATCAACGTTTGTAAATACTTTCCCTTTTCCTTCTAATGCAGTTGAATAAACTGATTTTCCTATAGCATCAACAATACTGATGTTGCCATTAGCTTGAACATTTTCAATAACAACGCTTAAGTTGTTTTGAGCAGGGTTTGGATATAGAGAAATGTTGTTATTTTTTGAAACTTCATTTAAACCTACAAATCCTGATGTAATGTTAATGTTATCAACGTAAGCATTGTTACCATAATCACTTCTTGCCCTAAACATTACCAATACTTTTGCTTTGTTGGCAGCACCTACTAAATTTACAGAGTCTTTTCTAAACTGAGAAGCAATTGTTGCAGTATATGCGGCAGTTTGTCCAGTTGCTGTAGCCAATACATCTCCAGATTTGCGGTAATCCAAAGTCCAAGTAGCACCACAATCTGAAGAATGCCAAACTTCCATGGTATCGTTTGTTGTTGATCCATCTTGATTTAAATAAGGGGCATTTGCTATTTCAAATGTTAACTTTGGATCTGCCAAGCCTGTAAGGTCAAATGGAGGTAAAATTAAGTCATCAACTTTACCAGCGGGGCTGTTGTAGAAGTCCATTTTTGCTGACCCTTTTATTGTACCGTTTCCAGCAGTTGTGCTTCTTGACCAACCTATAGCGTCATCGCTGATTTTTAACATTAATGTATTGAAGTTTGTTGCAGCTGCAAAATCTTCAGTATAGTTGTTTAACACAGTAGCATTACCTATCAAATTAACTACCTTGCTTGTTACAGGTGAACTTACTGCTGAACCATTTATTGCTGTAAGTCTGTAAGAAATATTGTTTACACCAGCTGTTAAATTTGCAATTGAATTAAGCGTAACAGATTGAGTAGCTCCAGTAGCTAAATTTCCTGTAAAAGGCTGGGTTTGTTCAACACCTCCGTTTAATGAATAAGCAATATTACATGCAGTTAGATTTGCTGAACCTTCGTTTTTAATTGTGATGCTTGGAGCAATATTATTTACACAAGTTAAAGCAGCAGAATTAACTGATGGAATTGAAGCATAATTTGCAATAGAAACTGGGTTGCTAATTGCAGCTTGATGAACAACTTTGTTTCCATCTGTTTGAATAAATCCAACCACGCCAACTTCTAATAAGTTGTATATGAAAGTTGGAAGTTTAACTGCATAAGTAAATGTTTGTGTTTGAGCATTTGTCCAATTGGCAACTAAAGTTTGACCTGTTGCATTTGGAACCATTTTTCTCATAACATCAAAAAATTCTGTTTCTCCGTTTGATCCAGGTGCAGAAGAAAAAGAAATAGTTTTTTCAACTATAGCCAATCTTAACTTTGGATTTGTCAAGCCAGTTAAATCTTGGGCAGCAGTTACAACAGCAGTTATAAATATGGAATCTAAACTAGCATTGAGTGTATGAGTTACATTTAATGAAAACGGTGCAGGAGAAGCATAGGCTGAATCAATTATTTCTTGAGTATAATGATAAGGACCACCTGTGTAACCGGTCCCTGCCCAATCTGTTAAAGGTAAAGTGTCCCCATTAATTGGAGCATAAGGAACACCATTAACTCCATAGTAAGTTTGTCTTGGAGCTACTTCCGATTGAGTTTGAGCATTCATTGGGTCAGCACCAGGAAAATTAACTTGGTATTTGATTGCCACAATTTTACTTGAGTTTGCCTGCAATAGTTCATTGTAAGCAGGGTTTTGTCCGGCACAAGGTCCGCATGAAGCATTAGTAAATTCCTCGGTAAGAAGCATTCTTTGAGTTTGCCCAAATGAAATTGCCGCTATACCTAAACTAAATGCAAGAGTAAAGATTTTTTTCATATTTGTTTTTTTAAATTAAATTTATGGTCAAATGTAATGTTTTTAAAATAATTCAACCAAATAAATGATAAAAAATCTAACTCAAATAATTACTTATTGCATTATTTATGTTTGTTTTTGCCCCAATATTGTTCATTCACAGGTTTATTTCGATTGGAATAAAAATGAAGATTCAAGGTCAATTGTTAAAATAGGAGAAAGTGTTTATTTGGCAGGCTCATCAGATTCATGCACTACAAATTCTTTAGATTATTCGTTAATCATTACAGATAGCTTTGGCAATTTAATAGACCGCAAATGCTATGGTACTTCAGAAAACGATCAATGTCTATCTATACTTAAACTCCTAGATGGAAATTTATTGCTACTGGGTCAAACCAACGCTTCTTTAAAAAACTTGAATGGCCTTGCAATAAAAGTAGACCTATTTGGCAATGAAATTAACAGAATGTATTTTGGGGCTTCAAATAAAAATGAATCTTTTAAATCTGCAGTTCAATTAGATAATGGGAATATTGCAATAACTGGTTTTGTAACAGCTGCTCAAAATACCAATGATATTATATTGTTACTAATTAATCAAAATTTAGATGTAATAGTTCAAGACCAGTACGGAGATACCGGAAACGATGTGGGGCAAGATATAACAAAGGACAACGACAATAATATTTATATTGTTGGAGATACATATAACCAATCAAATGAATCTTACGATGTAACACTAGTAAAAGCAACTGTAAATGGAGATTTTTTATGGCAAAAAAATTATGGAGACGAATTAAATAATGGCTCTCAGGGCATACTCTATACCAGCGATAATAATTTATTGATTTATGGAGAAACTGAAATATTTTCTTTTTCACCTTTTGATTTTTGGATTCAAAAAGTAAATTTAAACGGTGACTCAATTTTGCGCAAGACATTTGGTGGAAGTGGAACAGATGCTTTATTTTCTGCTACAGAAATCAATAGTAACTTTTTTTTTACTGGATATTCAAATTCACACATCTTAAACCAGCCACTTGACGCAACATTTCTTTGGTGCAATTCTAATATAGATGTAATGGAGCAAAGTAATTTTGGGAGAGACGGTATTGATATTGGATATAAAATAATCAATGACAGTCAAAACATCTATATCATTGGAAAATCTCCAAACACTCAAAATGAAGATGCTTTTTTTAATAAAGTTCCAATTCCAATAAATTTGAAAATAAGTGCAGAGAATGAGGCTACATTTTCTAGTATTAATAAAAATTTAACCAATGATTTTATTTATATAAACTCAAACGAAATTTGGTTAGAAATTGAAATATACTCTAGTTTTGGGAATTTAGTATATAAAAATTATGTGCAGAATATTAATGGCACTAAAATTGACATTTCATTTCTATCAAATGGTTTGTATATTTGTAAAATTAAAAGTTCAAAAAAAGTATCAACTGAA